>ONPH01000111.1 GCA_900319655.1 uncultured Eubacteriales bacterium | reverse complement strand
CTTGTCTCTCTTTTTCTCTCTGATTTTCTTTTTTGTTATTAAATAAAATATTATGATTTCTTTTTAAACTCTGTAATTTTGGAAGATACATACTTCTGGATATCCATAGCGTCAAGAACGTCAATGTTACCGTCGTCATTTACGTCTGCCGCATATTTTTGTGTATCGTCAAAGCTTGCGTTGTCAGTCGCGTAAAGCTGAACCATAACCGCGTCCATTACATCAACCGTGCCGTCAAAGTTAACGTCGCCGATAATAAGCGGCTCTGTAGTCGGCTCAACAGTAGGCTCAACCGTAGTCTCAACCGGCTCTGTTAAAGGCTCAGTGGGCTCTGTGACAGGAGCGGTTGTGACTTCTTCAGTCGGCTCGGTAGGTTCGGTCACAGGCTCTGTTACCGGCTCGGCGGAGTAGCGTTTACGTTAAATTTTGAAAGGTTAATCATACCCCAGCCGTAGGTGTTGTCAAAGCCCTTAGCGCCGAGGTCAACGGAGTACTGCTTTAAAATATCGACAACCTGGTCTTGGTTTAGGTGCTTGCACCAGCTTTTGAGCAACGCTGCGGCTGCTGCGGCGTGGGGAGCGGCAAGGGAAGTACCCGAGTCAACCATCATAAGCCTTTTGTACGGAGCTAAGATTAAAACTCCCGGCAAAGCAAAGTCAACGTCCGCGCCTGTGTTGGCGTTCTCCGCGATTTTGTCGGAGGAATCAACCGAGGTAATTGTCAGCACGTTATCCTTGTTGGCAGGGTAGCGGTCGGCTGTGTCTCCACCCTGATTTCCGGCGGCTGCGACAACAACAACACCCTTGCTAACTGCCTCTTCAATAGCCTCGTCAAGAATGGTAATTGTATGATTAGGATCTTCCGAGCTAAGACTGAGGTTGATAACGTCCGCGTTGTGCTCAACGGCGTAATGAATAGCCTTTGCGACGTTTTTCATATTTCCTCTGCCTGACGCGCCGTTGACCTTTAGCGGCATAACCTTTACATTCGATGAGGTGCAGTCGGCAATTATACCGCTCACCATAGTGCCGTGAAACTCCGAATCGCTGATGTCGGTATTGTTGTCAAGAAAATTGTAGCCGTCGTTTGTATAGCGGTTTTTAAGGTATTTGTTGTCCGTGTTAATTCCCGAGTCGATAACCGCGACCTTGACCTCGGGCAGCTTGCCCTTTTTCTCCAAATTCTTCTGCAAAACGTCAAGCCCCATATGCTTAACGCCCCAGCTCATATAGCCTAAAGCGTAGTTGTTGAGCGATTCGGTGACAAAGACCGGCTCGCTTTTCGCGAACGGAGCAATGACGATGACGGCGGAGAGTATAGCAGCCGTCAGTAATGCCTTGATTTTCAGAATAACACCTTGTTTCTGTATTTTTACTTTTTCTTAAATTCCGAAAGCTTTTCTGCCGCGTACTTCTGAATGTCAGCCGCGTCAAGAACATCTACCTGTCCGTCGTCGTTAACGTCGCCGACATATTGCTGACGTTCGTCAAGCGTTGTTTTTTCCGACGCATATTTTTGAACCATAATAGAATCGAGCACGTCAACGGTTTCGTCGCCGTTAACATCGCCGATAGTTCCGTAGTCCTCACTCTCTCTGTCGTAGATAACCGCTACGGTTTTAGACTTGACAGTGCCCGAGATTTTGCCGCCTGAAACAGTGTATGTATCGCCGTAAGCCTCGTCGGTGTATTCGCCGTCGGGCATGGTGACAGTCGTGTTAACGGCAAAGTCGGTGTCGCCGTAGTTGATGATTACAACACCCTTTGTACCGCGCTGAACCATAATGTGAGTAAAGTTGCGGTCAATCGCGCCGATTTTGAAGGTTTCGCCAACCATAGCGTTGCGGAAGTGGTTAACAGCCGCAACCTCGGGGTGGTAGTAGTTGCCGTTGCCGGCAGCTCCGATTAAATTGTCGCCCCACTGATTATTCGCGCTGCTGTTGTTGGGACGCGCGTAGAACAGGGGAGTTGTGTCGCCCTTTGCGGCGATAATCGCCCATCCGGTTCTTACCTGCTGGTCGTCAATCTGCAAATAGCTGCCGTCGTTGCAGTAGTTGTCGTGGCTCTCAACCCAAGTTACGAGCTTTGTGGGGTCAACGTCGTTAGCCTGATACGCCGTGAGGTTTCTGCTCTGGATTTTGTTGTTAGCGAGAGCAGTGCGCAGGTTTTCGCCGTATGACGAAGCGGTAACGCTCATAAGCTGAGAGTAGTCGGCAATTCTGTCGCCCTGTCCCTGCAAAACCTCGCCGTACTGGAACTCGGCGTCGTTGTCAAGGATATTTGTCCAAAAGTCGCTGGCAAAATCCTTGCCATCCTCGACAGGCTCGTTCGGAAGCTCAATGTGCTTTGCCGCGTCGTAGCGGAAACCGTCCGCGCCTGCTTCAAGGCAGTCGTTAAGATAGTTCTTAATCATGGTCTGAATAGACGGATTTGCTGTGTTTAAGTCCCAAAGTCCCGACAGCTTGCCCTGCGTAACCTGATACCTTTTGCTCCAGCTTACAATTTCAAGCGTGGGGTGGAAGGCGTTGGGCATATTCTTAATCTGTGAAGAAATCGCGCTGTAATCGCCCGAGCAGTGGTTTGCCACAACGTCAACAATAATTTTAATTCCGTACTTGTCAGCCTCGGTGCACATATCGCGGAACTCGTCAAGCGTGCCGAGCTGATAGTTGCCGATTGTGTAAAGCGTGGGCTGGTAGTGATAGTACCACTTGCCCCTGCCGTTAAGCTGCATTCCGCCGTTTTCGCCGACCTTGCACTGATTTATAGGCGAGGTCTGAACCGAGGTAAAGCCTGCCTCGGCAATCTGCGGAAGCTGTTCCTTGATTGTCTTGAACGACCAGCACCATGCGTGCAAAATAGCGCCGTCGTGGATTTTGGGCGCAAGGTGGTAATTTTTGGCGGATGTACTGTTGTCCGAAGTTTCAGCTCCCGATACCGAAAAGCTGAACGCTGTCGCGAGCATTAATACCGCAAGCAGTACCGCAAGCGGCTTTCTAAATTTAAATTTCATAATTGTTCCTCCTTATTAGAGATAATATAATTATACCATACTCAGAGGTGATTTTAACGACAAAGTTTTATCATTTTATTTGTGTAATATGCACTAATAAAAAAGAGCGGACAATCGTCCGCCCATGGTTCATAAAATTAAGGCAATACCGCATATCAAGGTAAGGCTGACGCCTTGCCGAGATTTTTTGGGCAAGCTGACGGAATAATATTCAAGCAAGCCGTGCGCCTTGAATTGTGCGGTGTTGCCTTAATCAATCCGCTTGTCGCAGTAGTCGCACATATGCATACCGAGCTTTTCATAGCTGTAATTAGGCAAATATTCCTCGGTTTGGGTAACGCACTTGGGATTTTTACAGCGGTGCTCGCAAATTTCTCTGTCCCTTACCTTGAGCACAAAGTCCTCGTCCTGCAAAAGCAGAAGGATAAGCGCCATTCTGCCGAACATTCCGTACTGCGCCTGCTTAAAGTACATCGCTCTGGGGTCGTCGTCAATGTCAACGGTAATCTCGTTAACCCTGGGCAGGGGATGAAGGATAATCATATCGTCCCTTGCATTTGCAAGCTTTTCTTTATCGAGCACAAACACATCCTTTTGCGAGAGGTAATCCTCCTCGCTTTTGAAGCGCTCGCGCTGAATTCGCGTCATATACAGCATATCGAGGTCTTTAACCGCGTCGGCAAGGCTGTGTGAGATTGTGTACTTGCAGCCATGCTTTTCGAGGATGTCGATGATGTAAAGCGGAACGCCGAGCTCGGGAGTTGAGATGAGCGTAAAGGAGTTGTTCTCGTACTTTACAAGCGCCTTAATCAGCGAGTGGACGGTTCTGCCGTTGAGCAAGTCACCGCAAACGCCGATTTTGAGGTTGTCGAGCCTGCCCTTTTCACAACTGAGCGTTACAATGTCGGTCAAGGTCTGGGTGGGGTGGAGGTGTCCGCCGTCGCCGCAGTTAATCACGGGGATATCCGAGTACAGAGAAGCCGCCATCGCCGTGCCCTCAACAGGGTGGCGTATAGCGATAATGTCGGCATAGCCGCTGATTACGCTGACGGTGTCCTTTAAATTTTCGCCCTTGGCGACCGAGGAATTCATCGGATTGTCAAAGCCGATTGTACGTCCGCCGAGCTTAAGCATAGCCGTCTGGAACGACATCTGGGTTCTCGTGCTCGGCTCATAAAATAGAGTAGCGAGAATTTTACCGTCGCAGGCGTGCCTGTAGTCGGCAGGGCTCTGCATAATTTTCTTAGCCTTTTTTACAAGCTTGTCTATCTGAGCGGTTGTCATAGCCTCAATGTCAATCAGGTTTTTGCTGTACATATTTATACCCCCGTTTGTTTTTGCGTTGTGTAGGGGCATTACCTGTCCCTACAATATATTCTATCAAAACATTGGCAATAAATCAATTGTTATTTTCAATTACCGCCTCGGCGCACTTTATTCCGTCAACCGCGGCGGAGATTATTCCGCCTGCGTAGCCTGCGCCTTCTCCGCACGGATAAAGACCGTCAAGCGCTACGCTTTGCAGGGTTTTGTTATCCCTGATAATTCTAATCGGTGACGAGCTCCTTGTTTCAAGCCCTGTCAAAACCGCGTCGGGGTTGTCAAATCCCTTTAGCTTTTTGCCCATATCGGAAATTGCGGTTTTCATATTGTCTGCGACGTATTTCGGCAGGATTTTGTTAAGGTCGGCACATTCGTAAGCAGGCATAATACTCGGCTTTACCGCGCCGAGCCTGCCTGAGCTTTCGCCGTTAATAAAGTCCTTTACCGTCTGCACGGGAGCGGTGTAGTCGCCGCCGCCGAGCATAAACGCGGAGCGTTCAAGCTCGCGCTGAAAGTACATTCCGCCGAGCGGAGTTGTGCTGTCGTAGTCCTTCGGCGTTACGCCGACAAGCAAAGCGGCGTTTGAGTTAACTTCACTTCGCGCGAATTCGCTCATACCGTTGGTGCAGAGCATATTTTCCTCGCTCGAAGCGTTGACGACCTTTCCGCCCGGGCACATACAAAATGTGTAAGCGCCTCTGCCGTCCGCGGTGCGCGTGTTCAGCTTGTAATAAGCCGCGCCGAGGGCTTTGCTGCCTGCGAATTTACCATACTGGCTCTTGTCGATTTCTTCTCTGAGGTGTTCAATTCTCGCGCCTACCGAGAACGCCTTGGCTTCAATCGGGAGCTTTTTACTGTTGAGCATTTCAAACGTATCGCGAGCGCTGTGACCGATTGCGAGAATAACGCTGTTTGTTTCGATTATCTCGTTCTTGCCTTTCTTTTCGACCGTCACCGAGGTAACTTTTCCGCCGTTTTGGTTAATGTCCGTCAGCTTTGCTTCAAACATCACCGTGCCGCCGAGGGCGATAATTTCCTCGCGGATATTCTTGACAGTGATTTTGAGCTTGTCCGTACCGATATGCGGCTTTGCGTTGTAGAGGATTTCCTCAGGCGCACCGTGGCTGACAAATTCATTAAGCACCTTGCGCTGACGGCTGTCCTTTGTGCCGGTGTTGAGCTTGCCGTCCGAGAATGTTCCTGCGCCGCCCTCACCGAACTGAACGTTTGAGCTTGTGTTTAGCCTGCCGCCGTTCCAAAATTCATTCACGTCGGCGGTGCGGCTGTCAACGTCCTTGCCGCGTTCAATCAAAATCGGCTTTGCGCCGCTCTGAGCGAGGATTAACGCCGCGAAAAGTCCTGCAGGTCCCGCGCCGACAACAAGCGGAGAAATTGTGCCCTTCCATTCGGGAACGGTGTAGCTGTAGGGCTCGGTTTTAACGGCGTTTTTGCACTTTTTAAGCGCTGTATTTTCATTTGAATAAAGCTCAATGTCCACCGAGCAAAGGAAGTAGATATTGTCCTTTTTGCGCGCGTCAACCGAACGCCTGAAAAGGCTCAGGGTCCCTATGTCGCTGTCCTTAATTTTCAGCTCACGGCATAGCTTTTTTCTGAGTGTATCGTCGTTGTAGCTAAGGGGGATGTGCAGATTGTTAACTCTTATCATAAGCTTTCCCCCGCGATAATACCGCTTGCAAACGCAAAGTGCAGGTTATATCCGCCGCATTCGCCGCAAACGTCAATGGCTTCTCCGCAGATGTACAGGTTATTAACGCGCCTGCTCTGCATGGTTTTGCCGTCAATTTCGTTTCCCTTAACTCCGCCGAGGGCGCACTGCGCCTGCTCAAAGCCTGCGTTGCCCGTGACGGTGAAGGTAATATTTTTAGCTGTTTTTACAAGCGCGTTTAGCTCGTTTTCAGTCAAGTCGGAAATATTCTTGTTAAGCTCGATTTTGCTCGTTTTAATTACAGCCTGAGCAAGCCTTTTTTGAAGAATACCCGTGAAGATATTTTCGGCTGTGAGGTCTGCAAACAGCTTTTTATTATTAAGTAAATGTGAATATAATTCTTTATCAGAAATATAATCAGCTAAATCAAGGCTGATTTTATCGCCTTTTTCGGCGTAAAGGGATAGGTTGAACACACAAATACCCGACAGCGCGCCGTCCGCAAACTGAACCTCGCCGCTTTCGGCTTTAATTTCCTTGCCGTTTCGGCTGAGAGTTACCTTTGCCGCAGCGCGTAAGCCCTTGAGCGATTTGATAACGCCTGCGTCCACCTTGATTGGGCAGAGCGCAGGGGAGAAGGGCAGGGCGGTATGACCGAGGTTCTTTAGGTAATCGCTCGCGGAAGCGCTTCCGCCGAGCTTGGGAGACGCCTTAGAGCCGCAGCAGATTACAAGCTTGTCCGCGGTAATCACACCGTCCGCGGTCTTTACCGTAAAGCCGTTTTGCCTGCTTATGCTGTGAATATTCTGCTTGCAGAGTATCGTTACGCCGAGCCTTTCGGCGTTGAAGCGCAGTACGTCGAGCACCGAGCTTGCCTGCTTGCTGACAGGATAATACCTGCCCTCGCTGTCGCAGAAGGTCAGCAGACCGAGGTTTTTAAAGTACGACAAAAGCTTGTCCGTATCGTACCTTTTAAGCACGTCCGCAAGTCCGTCAAACGTGCCCTTGTATTTATCGGCAGCGACGTTTTTGTTTGTCAGGTTGCACCTGCCGTTGCCGGTAGATAGCAGCTTTTTGCCGACTCTGTCGTTTTTTTCGATTATCGCGATATTCAGCTTTGAATTTTTAAGCTTTGCGGCAACCGCGCACATCAAGCCCGAGGCTCCGCCGCCGATTATCACCGCGTCAAATCTGTACTTCATAATAACTCCATTAAAAGATTCTATACAAAACAAGGCAGCGTGACGCTGCACCCAAGCCCGCCTTTAAATGTGTTTTCGGTAATCAAAAAGACTGCAACGGCGGGGTTTTAGGTTTAAACAAATACAAAACAAGGCAGCGTGACGCTGCCCTATAGTTTTATTTAGAATTTGCCATCAGCGAGAAAATACCGCCTGCGCCGATTTTTACCATATATGTGCCTACGCCCATGATAACACCCGCGATAAGCACGCCGCAGATCACGGCGATCACGCTTCTCTTAAAGCCCATGTTCAAAAAGCTTGCCGCAAGCGTACCTGTCCAGGCTCCTGTTCCCGGA
>ONPH01000196.1 GCA_900319655.1 uncultured Eubacteriales bacterium | reverse complement strand
ATGGTATGGACTTTATCCGACATTTTTAACGCGCTTATGGCGATACCTAACCTTATAGCCGTGATATTGCTTTCGGGCGTTGTAGTCAGGGAAACTAATTATTATCTCTACGGCAACCGCCTCGACGAGTATGACAAAACGGAAATTCCGAGAACAGATAAATAGTAATAGTATATATAAAACGCGCAGCACTTTTTTGTGCCGCGCGTTATAGGTTTAGTTATTTTAAAATTTTTATAGCCGTTTCGGCTTTGTTTATTATCCTTAAATCGTTGTCGTAGGAGCACATTTTTCTCGCCTGCTGTAAATCAACCCACACATATTCGGCGATTTCCTCCTCCTGGATTTTGACGTTATCTGTAAACGCCTGAGCCAGAAAGAATACAACGTGTTTTCGAATCCTGCCGAACGGACAGTAATCGCTGACCTCGCGGAAGCCCTCTTTAATCTCGACGTCGAGCGAGGTTTCTTCTTTTATTTCACGAACCGCGGTTTCCTGCTCGGTTTCGCCGATTTCAATATGACCTTTCGGGAAGCTCCAGTATCTTCCGTTGTTGTTTTTTACGAGTAAAATTCTGGTATTTGACTTTCCGTTATAGAAAACTACCGCTCCGCACGATTTTTCGTGCAGGCATTTTATCGAGGTGAGAGTGGTGTTTTTAAGGTAAGAAAACTCCAAACGCAAGTCGGGCTCATAATATACTGAGTTTTCGGGCGCGACGATAATTCGTTTATCGTCCTCGCCGAAAGTCGCTATCGCCACTACAATTCCTTTGAAGTATTCGTTGACAGGTTTTTCGGAAAGGACATACGCGCGTTTACGCTTTGAGTCGTCAGCGCTGATGTATCCCGAATATAGATTTTTTGTCAGCTTACCGAATATGTTTACGCCAACCTTATCCGCCAGCATATCCTCTCCTCCTTTCGTTATGAATACTGAGTGTTTATCCTACCGCCGTAAACGCCTTGAGCTTGGAGAGCTGATCGGCGTCGGACGAGCTGTCCGTATCGTTTAAGAACAGAACGTTCGTGATTCCGTTTTCATCACAAAGCTTTTTAAGGTCGCCCTTATATACGGTGTAATCAACCGAATACACTTCCTCGTAGTTATATGTGAAGTACGGAACGCTTGAGTTACCTGTGTTGTTGTGAATAATAGCGATTTTACCGCTTGCGGTGCTGTTTTCGCTTTTGATTACCTCCAGCGGGTTTTTGCCGTAGAGAAATACGTTGTATGCGCCCGCGCCTGTTTCGGCTTCCTTGTTGTAACAGCTGTACTCGGTTTCCTCCTCGTCATCGGCTGTGGTGATTTGATTTGTCACCTTATAGTTGAAATCCCAGTAATGAACCGAATCAACATTAAGCTCGGTGTCTAAAAAGTTGTTATAATATCCGTAGAAATTTTCTACAGTTCCCTCGGTGCAGTTGCCGAGGCTAATAGGCTTTTTGTTTATCGACTGTACAAACGACCTGTAAACGCAGTATCCGCCGAGTCCTGTCGGGTTATAGTCCGAGTCGAAGAAAATATAGTCGTTACAGTGCTCGGACATTAGATTGTAGCAGTTGATGTACTTAACCTTTTTGTCGAGGGCCTTGTATGCCGACTTGTCGGCATAGATGATGACGTTCTTCTCGGCCATCTTCCCGCAGAGGGCGGGAAGGTCGTTCAGCCGGCTCTCGTGGATGATGAGGCAGTCGAGGGCATTGCATACGGAGACTCGTCGGGTCTTGGCATTCGTGATGATGGCACGGCCCATCTCCAGGTCGCCATTCTTGTCGAAATAAGTATTCACCACGCCGGCACCCGTCTCGATAACGGGGATGCGGGCCGTATCTCGCACAAAGTCGATGAGCTTCCGTCCGCCGCGGGGGATGCAGAGGTCTACGTAGCCTACGGCATTCAGCATCTCGCCCGTGGCCTCGTGCGTGGCCGGCAGCAGGGCCACCACATCTTTGCTGACACCATAGCTCTCCAGAATCTCATGGATTATCGCCACCTCCTCACGGTTCGAGCAGTCGGCATCCTTGCCGCCCTTCAGCACGCAGGCATTGCCGCTCTTGAAGCAGAGAGAGAATACGTCGAAGGTGACATTCGGCCGAGCCTCGTATATCATCCCAATGACACCGAAGGGCACTGAGACGCGGCAGAGGCGCAGGCCGTTCGGCAGCGTCTTCTGCTTTGTGACGTGTCCGAGGGGCGTAGGCAGCGTTGCCACGTTCCGCATGTCGGCGGCGATACCCTCCAGGCGCTCTGGAGTCAGTTGCAGACGGTCGTAGAGCGGATTGTCCTTCGACATCTTCGCCAGGTCTAGGGCATTCGCCTCAAGGATTCTTACCTTATT
>ONPH01000072.1 GCA_900319655.1 uncultured Eubacteriales bacterium | reverse complement strand
TTTGAGAGGTCGTCCATAACTACGATAAACGAATCGGGCAAGGGGTTTCTGTCCTCGATTCTCGCGAAAAGGCTGTCGCCCAAAGTACTTCTGTATTGCTCAAACGCCTTTTCCTTTGAGTAAAACTCGGCTGACTGAACATTGTCAACCTTTTCAATCTCTTTTCCGACATAAACGGCTTCAAGCTGGGAATAACCCTGCTGAATATAAACGATGGTTTCATTGCTCTCTCCGACCTCGTCGACAAGCTTGGAGACGTTTAGCGAAAAGAGCGCAGCCGCGCCTGTGAGCACAAGGCAGCTGACGAGCACGCATACAGACGCGATACTCATAATACGGTTACTCCATACGTTCTTGAAGCCCTCTTTTACAAGATAGCCAAAGCCTTTCATATACTAAATATCCTTTCGTCAGTCGGGCACGATTACAACGTTGTCGGGGTACTGCGGCAAATCGCCGTAGTCGTCCTCGTCGTCGTAAGTCACGCCGTCATTGTTATCGGTGATTTCGTCGTCGGTGAGGTCAGTATCCTCCTCATACTCGCTGTACTCGAGGGTATAGTCGTCATCGTCGTCATCATCCGACGCGGAAACGCTTCCGCCCTTGGTATCGCCCACAACCCTTCCGCGGTCGATGGTGATTACCCTTTGGTGGAACTCGCGGACAAGCTCGTGCTCGTGAGTTACGACAAGCACGGTTGTGCCCATTCCGTTAATCTCGTTAAGAAGCTCGATAATCTCGTGCGAAAGCTCGGGGTCAACGTTACCCGTGGGCTCGTCCGCAACGATAATTTCGGGATTGTTAACAAGCGCTCTGGCAAGGCTTACACGCTGCTGCTCTCCGCCTGATAATTCGCTGGGCTTGTTTTTCATCTTGTCCTTAAGACCTACAAGGCTGAGGACGTAGGGAACTCTCTTTTTGATTGTTGCGGTGTTCTCTCCCACCGCGCGCATAGCGAACGCAACGTTGTCAAACACGTTCATTTTCTCAATCAGTCTAAAGTCCTGAAAAACGATACCCATATGGCGGCGCAGATACGGCACGTCGCGTCTTTTCATTTTAGACAGCTTGTTGCCGTTGATAATGATTTCGCCCGAGGTTGGTGTTTCCTCGTGCATAATCAGCTTCAAAAACGTACTTTTACCGGCGCCCGACGCACCTACGATAAACACGAACTCGCCCTTGTCAATGCTCAGGCTTACGTCGTTCAGCGCGTGAGTGCCGTTTGGATATGTTTTTGATACATTCAAAAAATCAATCATAAATACACCTTGGTTTTCGAGCGGCCGTATAAACCGCCGTGATTAATACCCGCAAAAACGGGCGCAGATGTGCCCTTAACGCGGACTTCAAAAAATGCCAACGCCCTGAACACGCTTTTCGGCGTGTTCAGGAGCGGTATTTTTTTAGTACTTCGCGGGGCTCGCGTTCAGATATTTTTTAACCATGAGGGCTACCTTGAATACGATAGCGTCCTCAAACTCGCGCAAATCAAGTCCCGTCAGCTTTTTGATTTTTTCAAGTCTGTAAACAAGAGTGTTGCGGTGAACAAAAAGCTTTCTTGATGTTTCCGAAACGTTGAGGTTATTTTCGAAGAAGCGCTGGATTGTGAACAGAGTCTCCTGGTCGAGAGTCTCGATTGAACCGCGCTTGAAAACCTCCTTGAGGAACATCTTGCACAGGGTCGTGGGAAGCTGATAGATAAGACGGGCGATGCCGAGGTTATCATAGCTTACGATTGTGCGCTCGGTGTCAAATACCTTTGCTACCTCAAGAGCCGACTGGGCTTCCTTAAAGGAACGCGCCAAATCCTTAATGCCTGTAACGGTTGTGCCGATACCTACAACACAGTGGGTGTAGAACTCGCTTGACAGTGTGTCAGCGATTGAGCTTGCGAGCTTTTCAAGGTCGCGGCTCTCGGTGTCGGGCTTAACCTCTTTTACAAGAGCGATTTCCTCCTCGTTAATGTTGATAACAAAATCCTTTGACTTGTCGGGGAAAAGATTTTGAACAATATCATAAGCAGAAACATCGGTTTTGGAAATAATCTTGATGAGCAGGCATACTCGGGAAACCTCGCTGTTGAAGTGGAGCTCCCTTGCCTTGAGGTAAATATCGCCGGGAAGAATGTTGTCCAGGATTACGTTCTTGATGAAGTTTGAACGGTCGTACTTTTCGTCGTAGTACTGCTTTATGCTCGCAAACGATACCGCAAGCAGGTGAGCGTACTTTTGAGCGTATTCATCCGTGCCCTGAACAAACACGGCGTAATCGTACTTTGCGCTGTTTCCGAATGATTTATAAGTATAGCCGCTGATAACAAACGGAGCTGTTGAACTGAGGGTTTCGGAATTGATACTCTCGTTAACCTCTCCGATTTTTCCAAGCTCCGAGCAGGCAATTACAACCGAAGTCTCGTCTATAACGCCGATTGTTCTGTCTACCGCATCCTTCATCTGATGCACTATACCCTGAAATAATCTGTTAGACATATCTCTTACCTCTTTTTCTGCAATATTTTTGAAATTGGGCGCAAACCGCGTTTTGGGCGCAAAAGTTTACAATACCCTTATATACATATTACACAAAATCAGAGAAAAAATCAACCTCTATCAACAAATTTTTCGGAAAAATTTTGGGGATTTTGCATTAATGCTCCTTAATTTACGGTTATCATACCATATCAATGTGATAGATATGTGACAATTTTGTAACAAATATAATTCCCACAAAACAATATACCCATATATATGTTAGGTTATAATTAGTTAAATACTTTAAAAAGCATATAGCAGATACCAAAAAACTATATTCACGGAGGGCAGAATATGTTTCAGGTAATCACTGATTTTTTCGGCAAAGTTGATGAAGTATTGTATTATCCTATTCTCATCATCGTTCTTGCCGCCGCGGGACTTTTCTTTACGTTCCGCACCAAGTTTGTACAGATAAGGCTGTTCGGCACGGCGTGTAAGCTGATTGTCGAAAAGCCGGCTTCCTCACAAAAGGTTTCATCGTTCCAGGCGCTGATGGTCTCAACCGCTTCGCGCGTGGGAACCGGCAACATCGTCGGCGTTTCAACCGCGATTTGCCTCGGCGGACCGGGCGCGTGCTTTTGGATGTGGCTGATGTGCATTATCGGCGCGGCTTCGGCGTTTATCGAGAGTACGCTCGCGCAGATTTTTAAGCAGAAGGACAAGGACGGCAACAGCTTCGGCGGACCTGCTTATTATATAGAAAAGGCGCTTCACCTGCCGGTTGTCGCGGCAATTTTCTGCGTTTTTCTCATCGCGACCTACGCCTTCGGCTTTAACCTGCTCTGCTCGTACAATTTGCAGTCATCGTTTGCGGCGTATGACTTCTACGACGAGCTCTGGACTCCTATCATTGTCGGCGGACTTTTGGCGGCAGGCGTGGCTTTCTGCGTAATCGGCGGCGGAAAGCGCATTATCAAGCTTACCGAGAAAATCGTTCCGTTTATGGGCATTGCTTACGTTTTGATCTCACTTATTATTATTTTCGTCACATCCCCAATATTCCCGGCGCGTTCGCCTCAATTTTCCGCGACGCGTTTGACTTCAGGGCAATCCTCGGCGGACTGAGCGGCTCATGTATGGTTTACGGCATTAAAAGAGGTCTTTACTCGAATGAAGCCGGCGTAGGCTCAGCGCCTAACGCCTCAGCCTCGGCTGACGTTACCCACCCGGCTAAGCAGGGCTTGGTTCAGACCATTTCGGTTTATATCGACACAATGCTCCTCTGCACGGCAACAGCTCTTATGTGCCTGTGCTCGGGAGTTGAAAACTCCGCGGAAGCCGCAGGCGCTCCGTACGTTCAAAACGCGGTATCAACCGTATTCGGCGGCTTTGGACCTGTATTTATCACGGTGGCGATGGTGCTGTTCGCGTTCACAACGCTTATCGGCAACCTCTACTACGTTGACAACGCTCTCGCTTACCTCAACAAAAAGCGTCCGCCGTCAAAGAAGTTTATGAGATTTTTCTACATCGCCTGCGTTATCGTAATCTTTGTAGGCGCGCTTGCTCCTATGGATTTGGCTTGGAATATGGCGGATATAACGATGGGCGGAATGACGCTGATTAACATACCGTGCTGTGTTATTTTGTCGGGAGTTGCGATTAAGGCTCTGCGCGACTTTGAAAAGCAGAAAAAGAAACGCCTTAACCCGACGTTCAAGGCAAAGGATATCGGACTTGACGATTCCCGGCTGAGCTTCTGGAAATAGCATAAACAAAATTTTTCGGCATATCATATACCGAACGGAGCGATACCAGTATGAAACAAACCGCTGTGCTGACGGAATATGAAATAAAATCGAAAAAAATCAACAAGCCTCTCAAAATCGGGCTTATCAGCGATTTGCACGAGCGTAAGGCTGACGATATTTTTGAGCTTCTCAAAATCGCCGCGCCCGATATGATTGCAATTGCAGGCGATACGCTCGAACGGTTCGGTGAGGAGCATTACGAAAGAGTTAACGAACTTAATCCGATTAAGTCGGTTTTCTTTATTATCGCGATGTACGTTGACCACGCCGTAAGGGTTATTACCCGTAACAAAAACACCGCCGAGCCCGAAAACGCCTACCGGTTTTTGAAGGCTTCGGGCAAGCTTGCGCCGTCGTTTATGAGCCTCGGCAATCACGAGGACGAATTGACGGAAAACGACCGCTCTCTTTTATCGGAATGCGGCGTTACCCTGCTCGACAACAGCTCGGTTAAAGCGGAGATTAACGGTCAGGAGCTGTTAATCGGCGGATTGTCCTCGTTCTATGACGAGGAGTGGTTCAAGGGCTTTTCAGAAGAAAAAGGCTTTAAGATTTTGCTCTGCCACCACCCTGAGTACTACGACAAGTTTGTCAAGGAAACGGACATCGACCTCGTACTGTCGGGGCACAACCACGGCGGTCAGTTCAGACTGTTCGGCAAGGGTTTAATATCCTCGTCATCAGGGCTGTTCCCGAAATATGACAGGGGAATTTTTGAAAACCGCCTTGTGATTTCCGCAGGCTGCTCAAACACCGCGGCAGTTCCGAGACTTTGCAACCCCAGAGAGGTTGTAATTATAAAACTATCACCCGAATAAAATGGAAAACATAACATACAACGGATTTTTTACCCTACAATGGCACATCACTCACCGTTGCAATCTCAGGTGCAGTCACTGCTATCAGGACGACTACAGCGCGTTTTCTTCGAGAAAATCGCTTGAAGCTGTATTAAATCAGTATTCTCGCCTTTTGGAAGAATATGGCTTTAAGGGATATTTGAATATTACGGGCGGAGAGCCCCTCGCCCATCCCGATTTGTTTTGGCTGCTTGAAGAAGCCGGAAACCGCGGAATTACCACCGCCGTTCTGACGAACGGAACGTTAATAGGCAGGCGCGAGGCGGCAGAGCTGAAACGGCTCGACGTCGACTATGTTCAGGTAAGCCTTGACGGTCTGCGCGAAACTCACGATAAAATCCGCGGCGAGGGAAGCTTTGACCTCGCGATCCGCGGAATAAGGGAGCTTAAGGCTCAGGGGATTTACGTCACTGTCGCCTTTACCGCCCAGCGTGAGAATTACAAGGAGCTGAGCAGGCTCGCAGACTTCTGCAACAACCTCGGCGCGGACAAGCTCTGGTTTGACCGCGTTGTAATTCCGAAGGATGAGGACAAGAACAACCTGTCGCTCAGCTCAAAGGAATACTCGGCACTGTGCCGAAAGGCTTCAAGGCTGAACAGGCAGGGCAAAATCTCATGCGCGAGAGCTTTGCAGTTTATTCCCTGCAAAGAGAAGAGCATCTACTCCTGCAACGCAGGCAGCCGCCTGCTGGCGATTTTGGCAGACGGCACGGTTATGCCGTGCAGGAGATTGCCGATAGAAGTCGGCAACGTCACGCAAAGCGAGCTTTTGACCATATACCGCGAAAGTCCTGAGTTAATCAAGCTCCGAAAATCGGAGATACCCGAAAAATGCAAACCGTGCAAGTACGCACAAAGCTGTCGCGGCGGTGCAAAGTGCATAGCCTGCGCAAAATCAGGCAGGTACGACATCCCCGACCCCGACTGCCCCTTAATTTAACAAACAAATAAAGAGCTGTGAAGATATTAAGCTGATACTTATTCTTCACGGCTCTTTTAATTTTTTTCAATATAATATTTTATCAGTCTCCGTCAAATACGATTTTGTGCGGTTCATATCCGTCGCTAAATCCGGATTGTCCTGCTTCATCAACTCAATCAGCTTATGGATGTTTTCCGTAT
>ONPH01000170.1 GCA_900319655.1 uncultured Eubacteriales bacterium | reverse complement strand
TCAACACCTTTCGGTGTTCAAATCATTTTTCAGAGTTTTAATCTCTTTATCCAGAACTTATCATACTGACACGTTCGTGAATTTACTGTACATTTTAGTATGTACTAACTGTAATTTCTTGCGTATAATCACTCAAAGTCATTACGGGTTTCTTGTTTTCCTTATTGTTCAATTTTCAAGGTTCTAAGCGCCTTTAGGAGCATTTTCAAATTCGCATTTGAAGTGCCGCTCTTTTCAAGCGCGTGTTTTATTATACAACGCACATCCCGATTTGTCAACATCTTTTTTTGATTTTTTAAAAAATATTTTTTCGTTAACCGCTTGACAATATCAGGCATTATATATATAATAAGTTTAATAACAAAAATAACCCCTAAAAACTATGACGGGAACAAGATATAAGCTTGTAAGCAAAGAGAGCCGGCGGTTGGTGTAAGCGCGGCGTGAGGGCTTATATGAATAGCTCATCCCCGAGTTTTCCGTGTGAATTATTTAGCGCGGAACGCAGGACTGCGTTATCGGTCAGGACTTTGTTGGAAGTCTGTGAGGGCTGTGCGGTGACGTACGGCTGAATTTGGGTGGTATCACGATTTATTCGTCCCTTAATCAACTATGTTGTTTTGGGGGCTTTTTTGTTGTAATTTTACATGGAGGCATAGAAATATGAAACCGTCATTTGAAAAGTACATTCCCTTTAAGCAAATTGACATTCCCGACAGAACATGGCCGAACAAGGTCATTGACAAGGCTCCGATTTGGTGCAGCGTGGATCTCCGCGACGGAAACCAGGCGCTTGTTGACCCGATGAACCTTGAGGAAAAGCTCGAATTCTTCCACGCGCTGTGCGATATGGGCTTTAAGGAAATCGAGATTGGATTTCCGAGCGCGTCGGAGACCGAGTACGAGATTTGCCGAGAGCTGATTGAGAAGAACCACATTCCCGACGACGTTACCATCCAGGTTCTTGTTCAGGCGAGAGAACACCTTATCCGCAAGACCTTTGAGGCGATTAAGGGTGCTAAAAACGTTATTGTTCACTTCTACAACTCAACCTCTACCTTGCAGAGGAAGGTTGTATTTAAGACCGATATGCAGGGCGTTATCGACATCGCAGTTGACGGCGCAAGGCTCATTAAAAAGCTGACCGACGAGTACACCGGAGATACAAATATCCGTTTTGAGTACTCTCCCGAGAGCTTCAGCGGTACTGAGGTTGACAACGCGGTTGCAATCTGCGACAGAGTTATGGAGGAGCTCGGCTCTACAAAGGAAAATCCCGTTATCCTCAACCTGCCGAACACCGTTGAGATGTGCACACCGAACACCTTTGCAGACCAGATTGAATACTTCATCCGCCATATGAAGAACCGCGAGGCGGCTATCATCAGCGTTCATCCGCACAACGACCGCGGCTGCGGCGTTGCGGCAGGAGAATTGGCACTGCTCGCCGGTGCGGACAGAGTTGAAGGCACGCTTTTCGGCAACGGAGAGAGAACCGGCAACATGGACATAGTTACGATGGGACTTAATATGTTCACCCAGGGCGTTGACCCTAAGCTCGACTTTTCGAACCTGCCGATGCTCCGCGATATTTACGAGCGCTGCACGGGTATGAAGATTGACCCGCGCCAGCCGTACATCGGTGAATTGGTATTCACCGCATTCTCGGGCTCGCATCAGGACGCTATCAACAAGGGCTATCAGTACATGAAGGACAGCGGCACGGAGTACTGGGAAATTCCGTATCTTCCGATTGACCCTGCCGACGTCGGCAGAGAATACGAGCCGATTATCAGAATCAACTCGCAGTCCGGCAAGGGCGGCGCGGCGTTTGTAATGAGCAATAACTTCGGATTTGATTTGCCAAAACGAATGCATCCGGAGTTTTCAAAGCTTGTTCAGGCGAAGTGTGAGGAGCTTGAGCGCGAGCTCATTCCGAAGGAGCTGTACGAGGTATTTGAGCAGAACTATCTCAACCACCCGATGAAGTACAGACTCAAGAGCAGAAAGATTTACGAGGAAAGCGAAAACGGCAGAGATTACGTTCACTTTAAGGGCATTATGAAAATCGGTGATAACGATGAGGTTAAGCTTAAAGGAACAGGTAACGGCCCGATTGACGCGTTCTTTAACGCGCTTAAGAAGGTCGGTCTCGACAAGTACGAGTTCATCAACTACAGCCAGCACGCTATCTCTCACGGCTCGGATTCGAGAGCGGTATCTTACATTGAATTGAAGAAGCCCGACGGAAACAATATTTTCGGCATCGGCATTGATTCAAACGTAAACGTCGCTTCTGTGCTCGGCGTACTTAACGCAATCAACAGAGCCGAAGCGTAAACTTAATATCAGGCAATTAATAACGGCGTTCCGATTTAGTTTCGGAACGCCGTTTTTAGTTTGTGTTTTTCCTGCCAAACGGCAAAACGGTTGTATCAAAGTTTGCTCTGATACAACCGTTTATTCATTAGGTTATGATTTTACGCTTTCGGCGTAATTACTTCATACCGTTCTCGTATGACTCAATCATACGCTTGCTCGTTTTCCCCGTACGACCAATAGATTTAGCGAGGTTTTTGACGACTTTTCCGCCTGCGTTCAGCTCGATTTCAAGCCTCATTCCGTTTTCTTCGGGGTATACAAGTATCTGCTTGATGAACCTGTCCACAAAGCTGCGATCAAGCTCGTCTCCGTTAAGGCTTTCGGCGGCGAGATCGAGGATGGAACGGATCTCAGCAAGTTCTTTGTTAACATCCTTTCTGTTTTGCATTTGGTCGGTGATGGCGGTGATCTCTTCCTGACAACGGTTGATCTCTTCGTCGCATTCCGCGGACATCCGTACAAATTCGCTGTCCGGGAACCGTCCCTCAATATTGAGCTGTAACAACTTTTGCTTTTTCTTTTGTTCGTTCGCGATGCTCTTGTTGAGCGTTTCTATTCGGTTCGCGCCTTCGTTGGTGTTT
>ONPH01000053.1 GCA_900319655.1 uncultured Eubacteriales bacterium | reverse complement strand
TCTGTCGCGAACTGTAGGAGAACCGCCGCGCTGAACATGTCCGAGGATTGTAGCTCTCGCCTCAATACCAAGGCGCTGCTCGATGTACTTAGCAAGATCGTTAACCTTTCCAACACCCTCCGCAACAACAATAATAAAGTGCTTTTTACCTGTTTTTTGTGTATTGATAATTCTGGAAATTACGTCCTTCTCGATATTATACTCAACCTCGGGAACGAGAATTGCCGTTGCGCCTGCGGAAATACCTGTCTGCAAAGCGATATCGCCGCAGCGTCTGCCCATAACCTCTACGATTGAGCAGCGGTCGTGTGACTGAGCGGTGTCGCGGATACGGTCAACCATATCAATAGCTGTATTCATAGCGGTGTCAAAGCCGACTGTGTACTCCGAACAGGCAATATCGTTATCAATAGTGCCGGGAACGCCGATGCAGTTAATACCGGCATTTGTAAGAGCCTGAGCTCCTCTGAACGAGCCGTCGCCGCCGATTACAACAACGCCGCTGATACCCATACTTCTGCAGTAGTCAGCCGCACGCTCCTGAGCTTCTTTCTTCTTAAACTCCTCACTTCTGGCTGTATAAAGCATTGTTCCGCCGTTGCCGATAATTTCCGAAACAGACCTGAGGTTCATCTCTTTAACGTCGCCGTTCAAAAGACCGTTATAGCCACGGTAAACGCCGTAAACCCTCATACCCATATTAATGCCCGAACGAACAACCGCTCTGACAGCCGCGTTCATACCGGGGGCGTCGCCGCCGCTTGTAAGTACCGCAATAGATTTCTGTGACATATTTATACCTCCAAAGGATTATATTCTCGTTTTTATTATAATACAAACTAAAAATCTTTACAAGAGTATTTTTGTATTTATGCAGAAATTTTTACAAAAATTTCGTTTTACAGCGCACTTTCTTGACATTTCAATTAAAAAATAATATCATATATACATATTGCAATATGAAGGTGAGTATATGACAAAGCTGTATTTGGCTATCCCCTGCTACAATGAAGAAGAAGTTTTAAGGGATTCCGCTGAAAAACTGCTCAATAAATATAATACGATGATGAGTGAGCATAAAATTTCCTTTGACAGCAAGATTGTCTTTATCGACGACGGCTCAAAGGACAGAACATGGCAGATTATATCTGAGCTCCACAGTGAAAATCCTGTATTTCAGGGAATTAAGCTCAGCCGCAACAGAGGTCATCAAAACGCGCTTTTGTGCGGTGTGCGGACTTATGACCTTAAAGGACAAGGCTGACGCTGTAATTTCAATCGACGCCGATTTGCAGGATGACATCAACGTTTTTGACGAGATGGTCGCAAAGTTTGAGGACGGCTGCGACGTTGTTTACGGCGTAAGGTCAAAAAGAGAGACAGACACCTTCTTTAAGCGCTTTACCGCTGAAGGCTTCTACAAAATCCTCAACCATATGGGAGCAAAGGTTATCTTTAACCACGCCGATTTTAGGCTTATGAGCAAAAGAGCGCTTGAAGCTTTTTCGATGTATAAAGAGACAAATATTTTCCTCAGAGGTATGGTTCCGCTTATCGGCTACAAATCCGATATCGTTACCTATGAGCGTTCCGAAAGGCTCGCCGGAGAGAGTAAATATCCGCTTAAAAAGATGCTCGCACTCGCGTGGGAAGGCATTACCTCGCTCAGTATTCAGCCGATAAGAATCATCACTTGGGCAGGACTGATTATCTTTTTAATCAGCCTGATTATGGTAATTTACTCGATTATCGCTTTCTTTGCCGGCTGGACTGTAAGCGGTTGGGCAAGTACGCTGTGCTCAATCTGGGCGCTGGGTGGTTTGCAGCTTTTGGCTATAGGCATTATCGGAGAGTATATCGGCAAAATTTACCTTGAAGCAAAGCGCCGTCCGAGGTTTATTGTTGAAACATATATCGGTGACGACGAAAAATAATACAAAAACAAAGCTGTCATTTTGAGCAATTCGAAATGACGGCTTTTATATTTGAAAAACCATTTTAATTCTATTTTGTATTTATTATTTTAACAATATATGATAAAATATTAGGGAATATAAAAATCAGGAGCGTGACTATGGATATTAAAAAGCTCGAACGGCGCGACAGCTCGCTTGACATAATCAGAATTGTCGCCGCCTTTACTGTTTTATCCGTGCATTTCTTCTTGCACAACGGATTTTACAGTGAAACCGTAACAGGCATGGGACCTCTTGAAGGTCTTTTCTCGTTCTTCTCGACCGGCAACTATTCCGACCTGCACGGTCCGCAGATGTTCCTAATGATACAAATGCGAGTATTATTCGGCGTTTGCGTACCGCTGTTTATGATATTGACCGGTTATTTGATGAGTAAAAAGGAACTCAGCCGGAGCTACTATAAGGGAATCAGAAAAACTCTGATTATCTTTGTGCTCGCAACAATTTTCTGTATGGTGTTTAAGTCGATTCACGAGACGCCATCGGCTAAAGCCGCTTTTTACAACTTCAACTTTGAAGCGATGTTTGAAGCTATTAAGGGCACGGGTAAATACGACCTTAAGCACTACATCCTCGGAACACTGGACTTTACCGGAGCAAACTACTCATGGTATATCGAGATGTACATCGGCTTGTTCCTTATAGCACCGTTCTTAAACCTCGCTTTTAACAAGCTTAAGACCAAAAGGCAAAGACAGGTGCTTGTCGCCTCTTTCCTTTTCCTAACCATGATTCCCACGGTGTTCAACATCTTTAACTTTGACACCGCTACGTGGTGGATGAATCCCACTCAAAACGACACCTTCCAAAAGCTTGTTCCGTCGTTCTGGATGGGCGTATATCCTGTCACCTACTACTTTATAGGCGCATATATAAGAAGGTACGGAATCAGACTAAAGACTAAGCCTATGCTTATTCTTTTCTTAATCTGCCAGTTCCTTTTCGGCGCTTTCTGCTTCTTCAGAAGCTACGGCACAACCTTTAAGTCGGGCACGTATGTATACTGGTACGGCTTTGAGCCCTGCGTACTCGCAACGCTTTTGTTTACACTGCTAAGCAGAATCAAAACAAAAGACTGGAATCCGACAGTCAAAATTGTACTGTGGAAGATCTCCGACTTAGCGCTTGGTATATACCTGATGTCGTTTGTATTTGACAGCCTAATTTACGATGTACTCAAAAAGAGCGTACCCGTTATGGTTGACAGACTTCCGTATTACTTCATAACGGTTCCGCTGTGCTTCATCCTCTCGATGATAGCTTCGTTCATCTTAAATTTGCTCGAAAAGCTGATTGTTATTATCTACGAAAAAATCAAGGCTTATGTGGTTAAGCAAAAGTCTATGTCCGACAAGCTTTTCTGGCAGGATATATTCTTTGCGGCAATGCTTATTGCAGGACTGATTTTCTCAATCTGGAAAACCCAGTTCGGCTTCGGCGGATATGACGAATCGTTCTATCATACAATCCCGAAACGTCTGCTTATGGGCGACGCTCTGTTTGTAGATGAGTGGAACTTGTCGCAGATGTCGGCAATTTTACAGCTTCCGTTCGTATGGCTCTACACAACAATCGCAGGCTCTACCGAGGGAATTGTATACGCCGCGAGAGTATTCTATGTAATTGTTCACGCAGGCGCGTCAGTGCTGATTTATACAAGGCTCAGAAAGTACGGCTACCTTTCTGCAATCGGCAGCGCATTGTTCTTCATCTTCACTCCCTACAACATCATGGCGCTGAGCTACGATTCAATGGGACTTGGACTCGTGACAATTGCAGGCGTATTAATTGCCACGGCGGATTACAACAAAAAGCTGTGGATAATCCTGAGCGGACTGGCGTTTGCAGGAGCGGTTCTTTGTTGTCCGTACCTCGCGATTGCGTATATTATATACGCGGCTTGTATGGTTGTGCATATTATTATAAAAAACCGCAATATTAAATTTGTACTTTCAAGCGAGATGTTCTCGCTGAGAACATTCCTGTTCTTCACACTCGGCGCAGGCATTTTGGCGGTTATTTTCCTCGCGTTTGTACTGCCGAAGGCAGGCTTTGGCGGAATTTTCGAAAATCTCCCCTATATGCTCGACGATCCCCAGCATGCTTCAACCTCGCTTGGTTCAAAGCTCGGAAAGTACTTCGAATACTTCTACAAATGTCACCCGTTCTTCAAGTATTCGCTTTACACCTACGGTGTTATGCTTATCGTGCTTATCTTTGACCGCAAAAGAAAGCTTCACCGTTCGCTGTATTTGATTGTTACAACCGCGGTTGTAATTTTCACCTATGTTCTTCTGCTCGAAACACTCCATTCGACAACCTACAACGCAATAATGTTCCCGATGATATTTATCGGAATAACATCATATATTCTCTGCGACAACAAGCCCAGAGAGCTGTTTGCAGGACTGTTTGTGCTCGGAATAATCTACTCGTTCTGCGTGCACATCACCTCGAACCAGTACTTCTATATTATCTCAATGGCACTGGCGGCTTCAAACGTTGCAAGCTACATTTTCCTGGCTCAGCTTATCAGGGATATGAAGGAAAGCCCTGACAACATCACCTACGCTGTATGGGTTAAGAGATTCAGCTTTATATTCGTAGCGTTTATGATTTTCCTTCAGGGAGCGTTCCAAATCGGCTCAAAGGCAAGGCACGTGTTCTGGGACGGACAGCCCGATACTCTCACCGAGAAAATTGAGGAAGGCCCTGCCGCAGGAATCTATACAACACCACAAAACAAGGACTCTTATACAACTATTTACAGCGACTTTAAGAACGCTTATGAGAACAAGCCCGAGGGCAACATCCTGATTATGAGCGACAAAACCTGGCTTTACCTCGCCGCAGAGGATATGCCCTACGGAACCTTCTCAACTTGGCTTGCAGGCGAAAATCCGAGCACACTCGCAAGGCTCGACAAATACTACACCGTAAATCCCGACAAAACTCCTAAGTACATCTACGTTCCGAAGGACTCAAAGTGGGATTTCGAACAAATCAAATCTCAGGCTGTCAAGCTCGGATATAAAGAAAAAGAGAGCGCTCACAGCTATCAGTTTGAGAAAAAATAATAGTTGTACGTCTGAATAAAGTGTTGTAATTTTCGGCGCTTTATGGTATATTTAACTTGTAAAAATTATGCGTAATAAAACTATAATATCGGAGGGATTTTATTATGGAAATTATGAGCTTATACAATTCCTGGCTCGAAAACGCTACCGAGGATAAAGACCTTATCACCGAGCTTGAGAGCATTAAGGGTGATGAAAACGAGATTTACGAGCGTTTTTACACCGCGCTTAAATTCGGCACAGCAGGTTTGAGAGGCGTTATCGGCGCAGGTACAAACAGAATGAACATCTACGTTGTTCGTCAGCCTACCCAAGGCTTGGCAAACTATGTTCTTAGCAAGTACGGCAAGGGTTCTGTCGCTATTTCTCACGACAGCAGAATTAAGGCAGATTTGTTTATGAACGAAGCTGCAAGGGTTCTTGCCGCCAACGGAATTAAAACCTACATTACAACTGAGCTTCAGCCCACTCCCGTGCTCTCCTACCTCGTTCGTTACTTCAAGTGCCGGGCAGGTATTATGGTAACGGCAAGCCACAATCCCGCTAAATACAACGGCTACAAGGCTTACGGTGAGGACGGCTGTCAGATGACAGACAACGCCGCGGCGGCTGTTTATGACGAAATCCAGAAGCTCGATATGTTTAACGACGTAAAGACAATGGACTTTGACGAGGCTATCGAAAAAGGTCTTATCGAGTATGTTGACGACAGCGTTTATGAAACTTACCTCGACGAGGTTATGAAGCAGCAGGTTAACCCCGGAATCTGCAAGGGTTCGGGCTTAAAGGTTGTTTACACTCCCCTTAACGGCGCAGGCAACAAGCTTGTAAGAAAAATTCTTAACAGAATCGGCGTTGAGAAAGTTACCGTAGTTCCCGAGCAGGAAATGCCCGACGGAAACTTCACCACCTGCCCCTATCCCAACCCCGAAATCAGAGAAGCTCTTGCAAAAGGACTTGAGCTCTGCGAAAAGGTTAAACCCGACCTGCTCCTTGCAACGGATCCCGACTCTGACCGCGTAGGTATCGCCGTAAAGGACTTTGACGGCAGCTACAGACTTATCTCAGGTAACGAGGACGGTGTAATGCTCACAAACTACATCCTCTCCTGCAAAAAGGAACAAGGCGTTCTCCCCGAAAACCCCGTTGTAGTAAAGACTATCGTTACAACCAAGCTTATTAATAAGCTCTGCGAAAAGTACGGCTGCGAGCTTAAAAATGTGCTCACAGGCTTTAAGTACATCGGTGAGGTAATTCTTAACCTCGAAAAGAAAGGCGAAGAAAACCGCTATCTGTTCGGCTTTGAGGAAAGCTACGGCTACCTCGCAGGAACTTACGTAAGAGATAAGGACGCTGTTGTAGCTTCAATGCTCATTTGCGAAATGACCGCTTACTACAGAAAACAGGGTATCTCGCTTGCTCAGATGATTGACGACCTCTACAAAGAGTATGGCTACTACCTCAACCAAACCTTTGCGTTTGAGTTTGAAGGCGCTGCAGGTATGCAGAAGATGAGCGACATTATGTCGGGCGTAAGAGCGGACATTCCCAAGGCTATTGACGAGTACAAGGTTGTTAAGGTCAGCGACTATCAGCTTAAAAAGGAAACCGACCTTATCACCGGCGAGACAACCGACATCACCCTCCCCACCTCAAACGTTATCGCACTTAACCTTGAAGGAGACAACGGCGTTATCATCCGTCCGAGCGGCACAGAGCCTAAAATCAAGCTCTATATTACAGCTGTCGGCAAGGACAAGGACGACGCGCTTGCAATTTGCTCAAAGCTTGTAAGCTCCGCTAAGAGCATTTTGGGTATTGAATAAAACATTAACTAAATAAAATTACAGCCTGTATCAAAGCGTAACGCTTGATACAGGCTGTTTTTATGGACGCGACAAAAGAGGCGGCAAACGCTGCCGCCTCTGAACTTTCAATTAATCCTTACCCGATTGGGTTCGGTCAAATTATACTAAACTGTTCTTTGGACTCATCTCCGAAAATAAATTTATCTAAAGAAAACTAAGGTATTACATTGGACCGTTCTCCATTCGTTAAATTACCGAAATAAAATTTAACTGTACATAGGACTAATCTCCTGACATAAGATTTATATTAAAAAGAAGACTTAAATTCTCATTGGTCTATACCCGTTAAATATCAGTTTAATAAGCTCCAAAATATTAAATTGTAAAAAGTCGTACCCAGCCCAATTACAAATGGCTTCAACCTAAACCCTTTAACCAAGGCGACAAGCTTTTCATCTATATAAACATTATGAAAGCATTTAATTTACTTC
This sequence comes from uncultured Eubacteriales bacterium, assembly GCA_900319655.1. GTDB lineage: Bacteria > Bacillota > Clostridia > Oscillospirales > Acutalibacteraceae > Ruminococcoides. The sequence continues at coordinate 1,775 of ONPH01000053.1, read as the reverse complement.
TTATAAGTAAGCTCATCACGAACAAAACACGCCTGACTCAAAATCCAAAATATGTTTCATAAACATTAAAATAATCATCTGTTTCGACTTAGCTAAAAAACTTAAATCTCCCCCAAAGCATTGGGGCTTAACAGTTGGGCGGTAAGCTCCGGATAAAATCTTTAATGTGATTGATAAAAGGAATCTTAACTTTCATATCTAAGACCTCCTGTCTTTTATCTTGTCTATATTTTACCAAATAAAATTAACATTGTCAATACTTATTATAAAAATATTTTAAATTTTATTTTTCAAATTACTATTGAAGAATTAAAAAATATGTGTTATAATAAGAATTGTGAGGGCGATAAATACCCGCACAACATCCCCAATATTAGGGGATTTTTTTATTTTAAGCGATTATAAGCTATATACAATTTAAAAGAAAAAGAGAGCTGATAAATCAGCTCCCGGAATCAGCCAAAGGAATATATTACTTTTCTCTGCCGAGCAAATAGTCCACCGATACCTCAAGGATATCCGCAAGAGCTACAAGCTCAACATCTGTTACAAATCTAATCTGACCTTCAAGCTTTGAAAGACCGGATGCGTTCATATCAACACCGTTAACCTGAAGCTGTGCGAGAAGTTCCTTCTGCTTCATACCCTTTTGCTTTCTCACAAGCTCTACACGATTACCTACAAGGTTTCTGTCTCCCAATTCCTGCTTACGTAATCTCATTTTTTACTCTCTCCAAATCTAAGTTGTTTTAATTCTTTGTGAAAATTCTTATAAAATATTCTAATAAAATATTCTTAAAAAAAATTCTCCAAAAACATTATGGGACTATTATAATACTTTCAAAGAAAAAAAACAAGCCCTTTTTGTAAATAAATTTAAAAAAATGAAATTTTTTATCGTTTTTAGTTACAATCTGAGAACCGATTGTGCATATCGCCGTCTACTATCCGTTTTATATTTATCTTTTTATTTATCTTAACCACAATTATCACCTCTGTGGAATGTTGTTAAGTCTGTTAAAACTCGATTTTTTCTTTGTGGAAGATTGTTAGATATGTTAAGAAGCCGAATTTCCGAACAATTATTACAACAAATTACAGTTTGTAATCTTTGACTTTACAAAATCTCATATACATTTTTTCGATTAGTTTCATTTTTATTGCAACACTTCTCCCCTATTTTCGCACTATATATATGAACGATATCGTTGGAGGTCAGTTATGGATAACGATTTAGTAAAAAGAGCGCGAAACGGCGACAAAACCGCCTTCGCAAAGCTCTACATATCATATAAGGACAAGCTGTACCGCTACGCTTATTTTAAGTTGGGCAATACGCATGACGCTATGGACGCAGTATCAAACTGCATAACTCAGGCTTATTTGAGTATTTATTCCTTAAAAAGCGAAAAAGCCTTTTCGGCGTGGATATTTAAGATACTTTACCGCGAGTGCTGTACAATTCTCAGCAAGAAGGCGGTTGACAGTCAAATTCAGGATATTGACAGACTTAATATCGAATCACCGCAAGGCGTAGAGCTTGCTCCTGAGCTCAAAGAAGCGCTGTCCATATTATATTACGATGAAAAAGACATTGTACTCTTGTCGGTAATCGCGGGCTATAACAGCAAGGAACTCGGCAGTATGCTGGGAATAAAAGCCGCTACAGTCAGGTCAAAGCTGAGCCGCGCGCTTGCCAAGATGAGAAAGTATTTGGAGTGATGGTTATGACAAATAACGATTTTGATTTTATAAAGGACAAATTCGAGTCCGAC
>ONPH01000007.1 GCA_900319655.1 uncultured Eubacteriales bacterium | reverse complement strand
TTTGCGGCTTTTCAGCCGTTTTCCTTGCATTTATTATACCATATTTCGATGATTTTTGCACTGTTTATCGGATGATTGGGATTGTTCAGTTTACATTAAATAAAGCAAAAAAACACGGAGTTGTCAGCCGACAGCTCCGTGTAAATTTTTATTTCAGGTCAACGAGTAAAAACTCACAGCTCAACGGCTTAACGTAAAGCTTCTGGTTTTCGTATCTCGAACCGAACAGCACCTTTGCGTTTGTGTAGCCCGGCGGCGGATCGATAACAACTTCCTCGTCATACATATTAAACGTGCAGTAAAGCGCGGTTTCCTTGTCGTGGCGGATATACGCAAGGTGCTTGCCCATTGCGTAGGCGTCAATAAATTCGCCGTCCCAAAGCGCCGAGCAGCTTTCTCTTAGCTTGCCGAGCGTAGAATGCCACTCAACAAGTTCCTTATCCTCTCTGCCCCAAGGGTAGCAGGCGCGGTTGAACGGATCGCGGTAGCCCTCAAGGCCTGCCTCGTCGCCGTAATAAACACAGGGAAAGCCCGGCAGTGTATACTGCATAGCGGCGGCAATCTTTAAGAGCTTAACGCCGCGTTCTCTTTGCTCACGGCTGAGGTGGGTGTTAGCCTGCCAGCATCTGTCTCTGCCGTTGAGCGGCTCGCCTGCAATAACCGTCAACGCGCGTTCGGTGTCGTGGGTAGAAAGCGAATTCATCAGAACTCTGAGCACCGGACGCGGATAGTTTTCGATTACGCTCATAATCGCCGCCATGGTGTAACGCGCTTCCTGACCGCGGCAGAAGTCGAGGATTGCTCCTCTGAACACGTAGTTCATAACCGAGTCAAGCTGTTCACCAAGCAAAAATTTCCTTCTTGCTCCGTAGCTTTCCTTATTGCTCGCATCCTCCCAAACCTCACCGATGATAATCGCCTCGGGATTTTCCGCCTTGACGGATTTTCTGAGGTTTTCCATAAATTCATCGGGGAGTTCGTCGGCAACGTCGAGCCTCCAACCAGAGTTGCCAAGGCGCATATATTTGCGGATAATGCCGTTTTCGCCGTTTATGTATTCGTTAAACGCCGGCGAGGTTTCGATAACCTCGGGCAGGGTGTAAAATCCCCACCAGCTGTTGTAGTTGTCCGGCCATTCGTTGAACTTGTACCAGCTGTAGTAAGGCGAGTTTTTATCGCGGTAAGCGCCGCCGTCGCCGTAGCGTCCCGAGCGGTTAAAGTAAACGCTGTCCGAGCCGGTGTGCGAGAACACGCCGTCGTTGATAACGTGAATTCCGCGTTTTTTAGCCTCAGCGCACAGCTCCTTAAAGTCGTCCTCAGTGCCGAGTATCGGGTCACCCAAATGCTCAAGGTAGTCGAGCTTTTGGGTGATACCCTTTAGGTCGCCCATAAAGAAGTCCGAGTTTGTAATCTCGCCGTGCTCGTTGGGCTGCCAAACGGGAGTTGCGTACCAGTCGTTGTTGCGGGTGAAGTCAGTACGTTTAAGCTTTTTTTCCTCTCCGCTGAAGTTAAAGCGGTCGGGGAAAATCTGATACATTACGCCGCCGACAGGCCACTTGGGCGTATCAAATCCCTTTTTGTAGCAGGTGAGCTGCCAGCTGCGCTCGGGGTGATCCTGAATTTTGCTCTTTTCAAACGGATCGCTCGGAACGAGGTAGCGGTTTCCGTTTGGGGTGGAAAGCCTGAAGCAATACCAATACAATCCCATTCTGTCGGGGGCAAAGTCGCCCTCCCAAATCTCGGTGGCGTCGTCAAATTTGCCGCACCAAATCAGCTTGATATATTCCCAGTTGTAGTCAAAATCATACTTAACGCAGAGCTCAATAATTTTTGAATGCTCCTGCTTGGGTACAAGGATTCTGAAATGAACCGAAGTACCCTGTTCAACCGCGCCGAACGGCGTGCGGTAGAAAACTTTTTGAGAATCAAAGGAAATAGGCATAATTTCACTCCGTAAATCATCAATAGTTATCTCATTTTACCACAAATCGTCACTTTTTTCAACCGTTTGCAAAATGGTTATATAATTGTAATAATATACGCGCCGAATATTAAAAAGGTGCTATTGAGGTTTAACTAAAAATATGATAAAATAAAGATGAATTTTGAAATAACAGAGGTGCGGTTATGGAAAAAAAGAGAATCAGCGTACTGCTTGAGGGCAGAAGTTATGTGGTTATCACCACCGAAAGCGAGGAATATGTCAAAAAGGTTGCAAACGACGTGTCAGCCGCGATATTGAACGCCTCGCGTTCGGCACAGCAGCTTGACGTCCGCGACTGCGCGATTTTGGCGGCGATGGACTTTTGCGACGACAAAAACAAGGCGGTTAAGCGCAACAAGGATTTGGTTCAAAAGGCGGATCAGTTCATCAAGAAGAATAACGATTTGAACCGTCAGGTTGTGGAGTACCGCGAAAAGCTGACCGACGCTATCAACGAGAACACCGCCCTGGTTAAGCGCGTAAAGGCGCTCGAGGATCAGCTTGCATCTCTCACCAAGGAGAACGACAGGCTCAAAAGGAGCGGCGAATCCAAAAAGTCCGACAAAAAATATGAGAATGAAAAGAAGTTTGAAAAAGCAGTCAACGAGAAAAAGAACGAGAAAATAATGGGCTATGTTCCCATGCGCCAGGGCTCGCTTTTTGACGACGACAAAAACAAGAAATAAAATGGAAAAAATAGAAATCTTAGCTCCGGCGGGCGGTTACGATAGCGTAATTGCAGCCGTTCGTTCGGGTGCAGACGCCGTTTATGCGGGCGGAAAAAGCTTTTCGGCGCGTGCCTCAGCTCAAAATTTTGATTTTGAACAGCTCTGCAGCGCCGTGGAATACTGCCACATTCACGGCGTTAAATTTTATCTTACAATAAATACTATAGTTTTCGACGACGAGTTCAAGCAGCTTAAACAGGCAATTACCGAAGCCGCAAAGGCGGACGTCGACGCACTTATCGTGCAAAATATGGGCGTTGCAAGGCTTGCCCAAAGGATAGCGCCGGACTTGGCGCTTCACGCTTCAACCCAGATGAGTGTTCACACCGCGTCGGGTGTAAAGGCGCTGTATGAGCAGGGCTTCAAGCGCGTTGTATTGGCGCGCGAGATGAGCCGTGACGAGATAAAAAAGGCGGCGGAAATCCCCGTTGAGCTCGAGGTTTTTGTCCACGGAGCATTGTGTATGTGCGTGAGCGGTCAATGCTATTTTTCCGCGATGCTCGGTTCGCGGAGCGGAAACCGCGGAGCCTGCGCCCAGACCTGCCGTCTGCCGTTTACGGTGTCGGGTGGCAAGGGCAAATACGCGCTCAGCCTTAAGGACAACAGCATTATTCCGTACCTAAACGAGCTTGAGGAAATCGGCGTTGCCTCGGCAAAAATCGAGGGCAGAATGAAGCGCCCCGAGTATGTAAGCGCCGCCGTTACGGCATGCAGGGAACAGCGCGATTTGGGCTTTGTCACCGATGAAACCGCCGAGCTTTTGCGTGCGGTATTTTCGCGCACAGGCTTTACCGACGGCTATTATACAGGCAAAATCGGCAGGGGAATGTTCGGCACGCGCACCAAGGATGACGTTGTTTCCGCCGACGAAAAGCTGCTTTCAAAAATCCGCGCCAAGTACAAAAACGAGGCGCAGAATATCGCCGTCACCGCGGAGTTTACCGCGCATTTGGGAGAACGTCCCGTTTTGAAAATGACTGAAGAAATTCATACCGCTGAGAGCGCCGCGGACGTAATCTGCGAGCAGGCTAAAAACGTCGCTTTGAGTGCCGAAAAATGTTTTACCCAGCTTAAAAAGACAGGCTCGACAGCGTACTCGGTCGGGGATATTAAGCTAACGCTTGACGATAACATTTCGCTCCCGGTATCTGCCTTGAACGCTATGCGCAGGGAGTGCACCGACGAGCTCGACAGGCTCAGAAAAACCGTCCATAATTATAAAATTAATGATGTGGATATAAACGGCGACTTTGCGCCGTACAATAAGAGCGAAAATTTTACAAGGGCGTCCGTTCGGGGTACGAAAATCAGCCCTGCATTTAAGGATTGCGAGCTTGTTTTTGTTCCGCTTTTCTCCGATATCAGGGAAACCCAACGCCTCAAAAACGAGGGGTATAATGTCGCGGTCGAAGTCCCGAGGGGAATGTTCGACAGGGAAAAGCAGATTGAAGCCCAGCTCCAAAGGGTAAAGGAAATCGGCGTGACCGACGCGCTCTGCCACAATATCGGCGCGCTCCACACCGCGAAAAACCTCGGCTTTACTCTACACGGCGGCTATGGACTTAACCTTGTGAATACCTACGACCTGCTTTGGGCTGAGGAGTACGGAATAAAGGATGTCGAGCTCAGCTTTGAGCTGACCTTTAACCGAATAAACCGCCTCGGCGGCAATATCAAAAGGGGAATTATCACCTACGGCCATCTGCCGCTTATGCTCTGCCGCAGCTGTCCTGTCAAGGGCGACGGCATAAGCTGTAAATCCTGCAAAAATCAGTCAAAAATGACGGACAGAAAAGGCAAAAGTTTTTATCTGAAATGTGACGGAAACTGCACCGAGGTGCTTAACTGCGTGCCGCTTTATATTGCTCCGCAGGAATTTAGAACGCTGTCCACAAATTTTAACATTCTCCGTTTTACTGTGGAAAACTATGTGGAAAACGTGGAAAGAATACCAGATTTTAACCGCATTTCGATGTTAAACGATAAATTCACCCGCGGTTTGTACAAACGCGGTGTGGAATGATATGTGCAACATGTCAAAAATACTTTTAATTTTTTAGAAGAAAATTCCAATTTTCTTATTTTGAAATTTGACGGAGTTTTATTTTCTAAAAGATAATTTCAGTTTGGAATAATAAAAATCAAAATGAAGCGATTATGCAAAAAATTGCAAGAAATGAAGGAAGATGAATATGGAACTCAAAATTAAAAAGCTCAAAGAAAACGCCAAAATCCCCCAAAGAGCGACAAACGGCTCGGCGGGAATGGACCTTTACGCCTGTATTGCCGAGAGCGTAACCCTCGCTCCCGGTCAGCTCACCGTAATTCCGACAGGAATCGCGATTGAACTGCCCGACAACACCTGCGCGGCGTTTCTGTACGCCAGAAGCGGACTCGGCGTTAAGCACGGAATTTGCCTGTCAAACGGCGTCGGCGTAATCGACAGCGACTACCGCGGCGAGGTTTGTGTAGGTCTTTGCAATGTTTCCGACAAGCCGTATGTAATCGAGCCGTTCGAGCGCTTAGCGCAGATGGTAATCGCACCTGTGCTCACTCCCGACATCACGGAGGTTGACGAGCTTTCCGACACCGCTCGCGGCGAAGGCGGCTTTGGTTCAAGCGGAAGAAAATAATATACAGGTTTCGACAAATTTAATAATTTCGATGTAGTATGATATATTCACACAAATATGATATACACATAACAATGAAAGGAAGTTAAAAATGCTTTCGTTTTCAAAGGACATCGGAATTGACCTCGGAACAGCCAACACCCTTGTCTGCTTAAAAGGCAAGGGTATTATTTTGCGCGAACCGTCCGTTGTGGCGGTCGATACCCGCACCGACGAGGTGCTTGCGGTCGGCAGTCGAGCAAAGGAAATGATAGGCAGAACGCCCGGCTCAATAGTCGCGGTCAGACCGCTCAAGGACGGCGTAATCGCAGACTATATGATAACCGCCAAAATGATACGCCACTTTATAAAAAGCTCCGTGAGACCGGGATTTTTCAGCCGCCAAAGGGTGGTGATTTGCCTGCCGACCGGAGTGACGGAGGTTGAGCGCAAGGCGGTTGAGGACGCAGCGTATCAGGCAGGCGCAAAGCCGCCCGTCAGCCTGATTGAAGAACCAATGGCGGCGGCAATCGGCGCTGATTTGCCTGTGGACGAGCCCTCGGGAAGTCTGGTTGCGGACATCGGCGGCGGTACAAGCGAGGTCGCGGTAATCTCCCTCGGTGACATCGTTACAGCCTGCTCGGTCAGGGTAGCAGGCGACAAGCTTGACGAAGCGATACAGAGCCACATAAAGAATAAATATAACCTGCTAATAGGCGAGCGAACCGCCGAAGAAATTAAAATAAAAATCGGCTCGGCTTTCCCCTGCGAGGTGGAGGAATCAATGGCGGTTAAGGGGCGCAACCTCGTCGACGGTCTGCCCAAGGACATCACCGTAACCGCCGAGGAAATCCGCACGGCTTTGAGCGAGCCGCTTTCGGTAATCGTCGGCGCGGTCAGAACAACGCTCGAAAAAACTCCGCCCGAGCTCTCGGCGGACATCATCGACCGCGGAATAATGCTCACAGGCGGCGGAGCGCTGCTGCGCGGAATCGACCTGCTGATAATGCAGCAGACGGGAATGCCTGTGAATATCGCGCAAAATCCGCTAGACTGCGTTGTAAACGGCGCAGGAAAACGCCTTTTAAAATCCTCAAGGCGCAAGAGGTTACGCGCCGTATGAGGGGCAAAGGCAACAGCTTAAAATTTTTGATTATCACACTCATCACCGTGACGGTGACGGGTGTTTTTGCGCAGGGAAAAACCGGCTTTATTTCGGGAGCGTTTAACCTTGTGCCGCTCGGAATTTCAAGCCTTACGGCTTCTGCGAAATCCACGCCTGATTCAGCGGAAAACGACGAGCTTACGCGGCTTAAAAAGGAGAATGAGGAGCTCAGAGCCGAGCTTATTGATTATCTCGATTTACAGCGCGAAAACGAAAGACTCTTGAAGTATTTTAATATATCAAAGCAAAAGCCCGATTTAACATTAAAGCCTGCCGAGGTAATCGCGCGCGACGCGGATGATGATTTTTATTCCTTCACAATCGGCGCAGGAACTGCCGACGGCGTGAGTGAGGGCAATCCTGTGATAACCGAAAATGGATTAATCGGTCAGGTTTCAAGGGCGGAGCAGTACAGCGCCGTTGTCACAACGATACTTTCGCCTAAGCTTAAAATCGGCGCTTATGACAGCCGCACTGCCGACGGCGGAGTTGTCAGCGGAACGGCAGAGCTCAGCCTTAAAAACCGCACGGCGCTGACAATGCTGACCGAGGACAACAGCATTAATGAGGGCGATATAATCACCACTCAGGGCTCAGGTGGAATTTATCCGAAGGGCTTAGCCGTCGGCAAGGTCAAAAGCGTGGAGTACAGCGGCTTTGACGCGACGCCGTATGCGGTGGTCGAGCCGTATGAGGATATTTCAAAGGTTACAAGCGCCATGGTGGTAACTGACTTTTCGGGCAGGGGAGAGGTGACTTTGCGTGACTAAAACCAAGGGTGCGGTGCCGCGGAGAATCCTGCTTGCGATTGAGCTTTTATTAATCGCGACACTATATAATTACGCCGGACTGATGCCCGAAACTTTCGGAGGCAGACCGCTTTTGCTCGCAGCGGCGGCGTTGTCGGTTTCCGCCTGCGCGGACACCCCGACCTCGGTGATTTGCGGCGCGTTGTGCGGAGCGTTGGCGGATATATTTTCAAGCGGAGGAATCGGTTTTTACGCAATCGCACTTTCGCTTTGCGGATACGCGATTCCCGAGCTTTTGAGCAAAAAACTTAACCCGAATTTTTACTCTGCACTGCTGCTGATTTTCAGTGCGACCGTTGTCACGATAACCGCGAGGTACGTGGTAAACGCCTTTACATACGGCTTTGCGGACAGCGCGGTTTTGTATTTGTACCACGGACTTTCAAAAATTGTGCTCACCTTTACCGCCGCCGTACCGCTTTACTTTTTGAACCGTTTGATACTCGGAGGCGGACGATGAAAAAGCACATAAATGTATATACATTCTGCGTGATAATCACCCTGATAATCTTCGCGGCGTTTACGGCAAGGCTTGTTGACTGGCAGCTTATTAATTCGGAAAACTACCGCGGACAGGCATATGCTGACGGCGCAGAGGAGATTAAGTCCGAGCCTGTTCGCGGACAGATTTTTGATAAGGACGGAAAAGGCTTGATTGTCAACCAAACTCGCTACAGGGTTGTCGTTAGAGGAACGGAACTTGACGGAGAGGAAAAGTCGGTTTTTCCAACCCTAATCAGCATTTTTGACAAGCTGAAATTAGCGTATCACAGCGACATTCCCGACGCTGTTCCCGACGGAGAAACATACATTTTCGCTGACAATATCAAGAGCGAATCGGCAGGCGCGGTTGCCGAGAATTTGCAGAAAATAAACGGCGCAAGCGTTGAGCCGTACCTTGTAAGAACCGCCGAAAGCCCGAACCTTGCACCGCATATTTTAGGCGCGCTTGGCGCGGTCACGGCGGACGAGTACGAAAGCGGAGATTACGCGCTGAACGATAAGACAGGCAAGTTCGGAATTGAAGCAAAATTCGAAACCGAGCTCCGCGGAAAAAGCGGAGAAAAGCTCGTGTTTTTTGACGGCGGAAGTGCGGTCTCCGAGGAGCTCAAACAGTCTGCGGAAAGGGGAAGTAATATTTGGCTCACGCTCGACAGCAAGCTTCAAAAAACCGCGGCGGAAAGCCTTGCGGAAAACGTTCAGGCGGCAAAGGCTGAGGGAAAAGCGGAGTCGGAGATTTACTCCGAAAAAGGCCACGGAGAGGACTGCTCCGCAGGCGCTGCCGTTATGCTGTCGGTCAAGGATTTTTCCGTGCTCGCGGCGGCGAGTTACCCGACCTACGATTTGAACAAATACAGCCTGTACGGCGATTATTATTCGAGCCTTGCAAACGATGAAAATTCGCCCATGTTTAACCGCGCGTTTGACGGAGAATTTGCCTGCGGTTCGGTGTTCAAGCCCTGCGTTGCGCTTGCGGCTTTGGAGAACGGCGCGATAGACGAAAGCACACAATTTTTCTGCGACAAATTCTACGACTATTACCCCTCTAACGTTGTCGAGTGTATGCACTACCACGGCATGCAGGACATCTATTCCGCGACGGCACATTCCTGCAACTGGTTCTACGCGGAGGCAGGCCGCAGAGCAGGGATTAAGAACATCTGCGCCTGCGCTGAAAAGCTCGGCCTCGGCGTAAAAACCGGGCTCGAAACCGGCGAATCAGGCGGAGTTTTGGCTGGCCGGAATGACGACGACTGGCAGCCGGGCAACACTCCCCGTGCCGCAATCGGGCAGTCCGACAACGCCTTTACTCCGCTCCAATTAGCCGCCTATACCGCAACGCTCGCGAATAACGGCACGCGCTTAAAAACTCACTTGGTCGGAAAAATCACAAGCGCCGACAACTCAAAAATCATTGCGGATTTCACAAAGCCCGAAACCGCGGAAAGCTCGAGCTTTTTCGAAAAAAATCTTAAAATCGTCCAAAAAGCTATGCGCGAGGTTGCAAGCAACCCCGAGGGCACGGCTTACTCGGTTTTCGGTGACTATAAAACCGCCGTCGCCGCAAAAACCGGCACTGCGGAAAATTCAGGGTCCGACCACGCGGTGTTTATCTGCTACGCTCCGTTTGAAAAGCCCGAGGTCGCCGTTGCCGTAGTAATCGAAAACGGCGTTAAGGGAAAGTATGCCATGCAGGTTGCAAAAGACCTGCTCGACGGCTATTTTAAGTAAAATTTTTAAAAGATTTTGTAAAAAAAATCGAAAACATACAATTTTAACTCAAAAATTATACACTATGCCTAAAATAATAACGTAAATTTTGTTTGATAAAATCAAACAGATTTGTTGCCCTTTCAAGTAATTTGTGATAAAATAGACAAGAGGTATTGTAATTATGAATAATGTAATCGTTGTTGCTTCGGGCAAAGGCGGTACCGGAAAGTCTACGGTGTGCATATGCTTATCCGTCGCTTTGGTAAAACAGGGCAAAAAGGTTCTGCTTATCGACTGCGACTGCGGAATGCGCGGACTTGACATTATGCTCGATATCGAGCAGGAAATTTTGTTTGACGCTTCCGATGCAGTCTGCGGTAACTGCTCCTTTGGCGAGGCTGTATATAAAAGCAAACACAACGAAAATCTGTATCTTATGGCGGCGCCGTTCGACGCTGAAAACGAGCTGAGCCCGTCGGTATTTACCCAGCTTGTCGACGCCGTAAAGGATAATTTTGATTATGTAATAATAGATTCGCCCGCCGGAATCGGCTCGGGCTTTGTAACCGCCGCCGCTCCTGCGGACAGAGCGCTGGTTGTCGCCAACGCCGAGCCCACAAGCGTAAGGGGTGCGGTCAAGGTAAGGAACAAGCTCGATGCCCTCGGGGTAACGCAAAGCCGTCTGGTTATCAACCGCTTTGACAAAAAGCTGTTCAAAAAGCTCGGCTTTTATCCCGACCTTGACGCGGTAATCGACGCGGCGCAAACCCAGCTTATCGCCGTTGTTCCGTTCGATCTCAACATTTCGGTTGTAATGCAGCGCGGCGCGGCAGGTATAGATTTCGGCTATCATTTTTCGGCGTTTGACCGTCTTTCAAGCAGGCTTCAGGGAAGCTTGGTTCCGCTTGAACTAAAGGGTATGATTTAGAAGTTAATTTTAACGATTTGGAGGAATTTGGATATGAATATAGCGCTAATAGCACATGACGAGAAAAAGGAACTTATGGTGCAGTTCTGCATCGCTTACTGCGGCGTGCTCAGCCGCAACAACCTGTGCGCTACCGGCACTACCGGCAAGATGGTGTCAGAGGCAACAGGCCTGACAATCCAAAAATTCCTTGCAGGCTCGCAGGGCGGCAGCCAGCAGATTGCGGCTCGCATCTCCTGCAACGAGATTGATATGCTCCTGTTTTTCAGAGATCCGCTCAGCCCCAAGCCCAACGAGCCGAACGATATGAATATGCTCAGGCTCTGCGATATGCACAACATCCCCGTTGCTACCAATATCGCTACTGCCGAGGTTCTTATCCACGGTCTTGAGCGCGGCGATCTCGACTGGAGAAATATTCTTAAATAATCCCTTTTGGCAGGGTTTATTTGCTATGCTTAATTTTGTTTAATATCGGGTGGCGTAACGCTGCCCGATTATTGTGTATATAAGCTGTTTTTATGGAGTAAATTGAGTAAAACAACACGGAGGAATATATGGCACTGATAACGAAAAAAATCAAGGGCACAGAGGATGTTTTGCCGAAGCAAAGCTACCGCTGGCAGTTTATAGAAAAAATAATGCGCGAGGAATCGCGCGCCTACGGCTTTAAGGAAATCCGCACACCGGTGTTTGAGCACACCGAGCTGTTCGCGCGCGGAGTGGGACAGACAACCGACGTTGTTCAAAAGGAGATGTACACCTTCACCACCAAGGGCGGCGAGAGCGTAACGCTCCGTCCCGAGGGTACGGCAGGCGCGGCAAGGGCGGTGCTGGAGCACGCGCTTGACAACGAAGGCCTGCCGATTAAGGCGAGCTATTTTGTCTCCTGCTACCGCTACGAAAAACCGCAGGCAGGCAGACTTAGGGAGTTCCACCAGTTCGGACTTGAGGAGTACGGCACTCAGTCACCTGCGGCAGACGCCGAATTGATCTGCGCGGCTCAGTCGGTGCTCGACAGGCTCGGGTTCGACCAAATCCACTTGGAACTCAATTCAATCGGCTGCCCCGAGTGCAGGGCAAAGTACAATCAGGCTTTAAGGGAGTACTTCGGTCAGTTTAAGGACAGACTGTGCGACACCTGCCTTTCGCGCCTTGAAAAGAACCCCATGCGCCTGCTCGACTGCAAAAGCCCTCAGGATCAGGAGCTTGCGAAGGACGCGCCGAAGATTACCGACTACCTCTGCGAGGAGTGCGAAAACCACTTTTCCGAGGTTAAAAGATACCTCGACAGCGCAGGCGTTGAGTACACCGTAAATCCCAAAATCGTTCGCGGACTTGACTACTACACCAAGACCGTTTTTGAGTTTGTCACCGACTGTATCGGCGCTCAGGGCACTGTCTGCGGCGGCGGACGTTACGACGGACTGATCGAGGAGCTCGGCGGAAAGCATATGCCGTCCTTGGGCTTCGCGATGGGACTTGAAAGACTTTTAATGGTTATGGACGCTCAGGGAATTGCCATTCCCGACGACGATAAATGCGCGCTTTACATCGCCACAATGGGTGACGACGCCAAGGTCAAGGCGTTCGAGCTGTTAAGGCGCGTGCGCGAGTGCGGACTGATTGCCGAGACCGATGTTGTAGGCAGAGGCTTGCGCGCTCAGATGAAGTACGCCGACAAAATCGGCGCAAAGTATTCGCTCGTTTTGGGCGACAACGAGCTCAGTGACAACAAGGCTAAGGTAAAGAATATGGAGACAGGCGAGCAGACCGAGCTTGCGCTTGACGAAAGCTTTGCCGAAAAGTTCTCGGTGCTCAACCTCACCGACAACAGCTCGTTCAGTATTTAAGTTTTTTGTGTTTTATGTATTTGTCTGTAGGGTTTGGTTTTGACCGAACCCTGCGGTAAATATGCTTTTGCATATTACAGAAGTGTTTTTTGGAGGAATCAGGAAATGGCAGAATATATGACAGGCTTAAAGCGTACAAATTATTGCGGAGACCTCAGAATTTCCGACGTCGGAAAAGAGGTAACCGTATGCGGCTGGGTTCAGCGCTGCCGCGATTTGGGACAGCTTATTTTTATTGATTTGCGCGACCGCACAGGCATTGTACAGCTTGCGTTCAACGACGAAACTGACAAGGAGATTTTTGATAAGGCTTTTGCCTGCCGCAGCGAGTTCGTGCTCGCCGCAAAGGGCAAGGTTTGTGAGAGAAGCTCTAAAAATATGGAAATCCCCACAGGAGAGATTGAGATTGCGGTAGACGACCTCCGCGTACTCTCAAAGGCGCAGACGCCTCCGTTTGAAATTGTAGACAACACAAACACCAACGAGGAACTCAGGCTCAAGTACCGTTACCTCGACTTGCGCCGCAGACCGCTGCTCAACAACCTTATTACGCGCAGCAAAATCTCAAAAACCGCTCGCGATTACTTTGCCGAAAACGGCTTTGTCGAGATTGAAACCCCGATGATGATTAAGTCAACCCCCGAGGGAGCCCGCGACTACCTTGTGCCGTCGCGCATTCACAACGGCAAGTTCTACGCGCTTCCGCAGTCGCCGCAGATTTACAAGCAGCTTTTGATGGTATCGGGCTTTGACCGCTACATTCAGCTTGCGCGCTGCTTCCGCGATGAGGACCTGCGCGCCGACCGTCAGCCCGAATTTACACAGATAGATATGGAGCTTTCGTTTGTTGATGTTGAGGATATCCTCGAGGTCAACGAAGGTCTGTTCAAAAGACTTTTCAAGGAAGTTTTAGGTCATACGCTCAAAACTCCCTTTGAGCGTATGACATACAAAGAAGCCGTTGAAAACTACGGCTCAGACAAGCCGGATATCCGCTTTGATATGAAGATTCAGGATATCTCGGATTTGGTTAAGGACTGCGGCTTCGGCGTGTTCACCTCAGCGATTGAAAACGGCGGTTCGGTACGCGCGATTGTCGCCAAAAACGCCGCTTCGGTTTACACCAGAAAAGAGATTGACAAGCTCACCGAGTACGTCAGGGGAATCGGCGCGAAGGGACTTGCGTATGTGCGCTGGGTAGACGAGCCGAACGCTTCGTTTAAGAAGTTTATGACCGAGGACGAGCTCGGCGCGATTTATGAGCGCCTCGGCGCTGAAAAGGGCGACGTAATCTTGATTGTCGCTGACAAAAACAGCACGGTGCTCTCAACCCTCGGCGCGCTCAGACTAAAAATCGCCAAAAGGCTCGACATCATTCCCGACGAGTTTAAGTTCCTCTGGATTGTTGACTTCCCGTTCTTCGAAAAGGACGAAGAAACAGGCGAGTGGATTGCAATGCACCACCCCTTCACAATGCCCAAGGAGGAGTGTATTCAGTACCTCGACACCGACCCCTCAAAGGTTATTGCCAAGGCGTTCGACCTCACCCTCAACGGCGTAGAGCTTTCGAGCGGTTCAATGCGTATCACAGACTACGAGCTTCAGCAAAAGATGTTCCGCGCATTGAAGCTCACCGACGAGGAGATTGAAGCAAAGTTCGGTTTCCTCGTAGAAGCCTACAAATACGGCGCTCCGCCGCACGGCGGAATGGGAATCGGCCTTGACCGAATCACAATGCTTATGTGTAAGGCTGACAACCTCCGCGATGTAACCGCCTTCCCCAAGGTTCAAAACGCAAGCGAGCTCATGTCGGCTTGTCCGTCGCCTGTAGATCAGGAGAGCCTCGATGTTCTCGGAATCTCAGTGAACGAGACCGAACAAGGAGAATAATATGTCATCCGCACTTTATTCGTTCATAGTACCGCTCGCGATTATCGCGATTTTGGCGGTCGTTATACTCGTCATATTTTTGTATATCCGCGGCAAGGTGCGCCGATTTTCACGGGAAGCCTTCGGCACAAGCGACATCGTAAAGGCGGCAAAGGAGATTGAAAAATCTTCCGAATCCGCGCGCGCAATCCACGGAATGACGGATATTTACCTGCCGCAAATTCAAAAGGATTTTCCCGAATTTGACTACGAGGTTTTCGTCGGCAGGGTAGAGGGCGTGCTCAAAAGCTACTTCGCGGCGATTACCGCGAGGGACGTTTCAAAGCTTACCTCCGACTGCTCCGACTCGATGAAGAACACAACGCTCGGCATTGTCAGAAATCTTGAAGCAAATCAGCTGACGCGCAAAATCAGCGACGTCACAATCCACCAGACCGAAATCGCAAGATACGAAAAGGACGGCAAGACCGTCACTATCCTCTTTAATACCTCGGTAGGTCATTATGATGTTACGCGGAATGAGCAGGGCAAGATTGTCTCGGGCTCTGAGGAGAAAAAACGCCAAACGGTTTATGACGTTGCGCTTGTTTACGCTCAGGATGTTGCGAAGATGTCAAGCTACAATGCCACCGCTCTCGGCATAAACTGCCCCAACTGCGGTGCTCCCATAACAAACCTCGGCAACAAGTTCTGCGAGTACTGCGGAACGGGTATCCGCGAAATCAACGTCCGTTCGTGGAGCTTTGAGTACGTCAAAGAGGAAAAGGTGACGAGCAAGCCGTATTGATTTTAACGGTATACAAAATTTGTAAAAATCATTGCAATTTTACTTGCAATATATTATTATAATATTGTAAATAATAGAGGGGAAGCATAACCCTCAAATAACCAATAAAGGAGTTTTTATTATGGGTATTATTAAGGCTGCGATAAACGCGGTAACAGGCGCTCTTGCCGATACATGGCTTGAAGTCATCGAATCCGCCCCGATGGGCAATAACGACGTTATTGTTCCCGGCCAGGCGGTTGACCAAAAGGGCAGAAGCCAGAACAAAAAGGGCGGCGAAAACCTCGTTTCAAACGGTTCAATCATTCATGTTCTCGACAACCAGTTTATGATTTTGGTTGACGGCGGCAAAATTGTTGACTACACTGCAACAGCCGGTTACTACAAGGTTGACAACAGCGCGCTTCCCTCACTCTTTAACGGCCAGTTTGGCGACTCCATCAAGGAGAGCTTCAGCCGTATCAAGTACGGCGGAATTTCCTCAACCTCGCAGAGAGTTTTCTTCCTCAACCTGCAGGAAATCAGAGGAATTAAGTTTGGAACACAGAACCCCGTTCAGTATTTCGACAACTTCTACGAGTCAGAGTTGTTTATGCGCCTGCACGGTACATACTCAATCAAAATCACCGACCCGTTCAAGTTCTATATGGAGGTAATCCCGAGAGAGGTTATCACAAACAACGAAAAATTCACCTTCGCAATGCCTGCTATCCAGCAGTTCAATGATGAGTTCGTGTCAGAGCTCGGCACTGCGTTTAACCAGTATTCGGCAGACGGCTTCCGCGTAAGCCACATCGCTTCAAAGACAAAGGAAATGGGCAAGTACATGGCTGACGCCCTCGACGAGGACTGGAACCAGCTCAGAGGCTTCCAGGTTACTTCTGTAGGTATGCAGCCCCCGGCTTACGACGAAGAAAGCCAGAAGATTGTTACCGAGCGCAGCAAGATGGCCTCTCAGGTCAGCTACCTCAAGGACGCCGCAAACCAGCAGGCGTATATGGCAAAGAGCGTCGGCGAAGGCATCAGCGGCGCGGGCAACAACCCCGGCGGCGCGGCTATCGGCTTTATGGGTATGAACATGGCTCAGAATATGGGCGCAGGCGTAATGGGCAACTATATGCAAAATCCCCAGTACGGCAACCAGCAGCAGTACGCTCAGCCTCAGCAGCAACAGCCCCAGCAGCCTCAGCAGCAGGCTCCCCAGCAGGCGGCTCCTGCACAGGGCGGCTGGACATGCGAATGTGGTGCAACAAACCAGGGCAAGTTCTGCTCAGAGTGCGGCAAGGCTAAGCCCGAAGCTCCCAAAAAGCGCTTCTGCACAAACTGCGGCGCAGAGCTTTCACCCACAACAAAATTCTGCCCCGAGTGCGGAACAAAAGCAGAGTAATTGAGCTAATGAGCTAAATTCGCCTTACGGCGAGTTAAATTTGCCTTCGGCAAGCTAAATTACGGCTTACGCCGTAGCTAAATTCGCTTGCGCGAGCTATTCTTTAACTAAGCTTTTCGGTTTACCGAAAAATTTAGCTATCGAGCGCAGCGAGATAATTTAGCTATTGAGCGAAGCGAAATAATTTAGCTGCCGCAACGCGGCAATTTAGCTACGGCGGCAGCCGTAATTTAGCTCTCCGACGGAGAATATTATGGCTACATTAAATTATAAATGTCCAAAATGCGGCGGACCGCTGCAGTTTAATCCCGAAAAACAGATGTTCAGCTGCGAGTACTGCTTCTCTGACTTTACCGAGCAGGAGGTTCAGCAGCGTTACTCCGAGCGTGAACAGCAGACTACCAAGGACGAGCGCGACGTAGAGTACGCCGCCAAGCAAAAGGCAGAGGCCGAGAAACAGGGCTTTGAGGGCGACGATTATCCGGTGTCCTACTCCTGTCCCAGCTGCGGTGCTGAGATTATCACAACAGCCTCAACAGCGGCTACCCACTGCGTGTACTGCCAAAACCCGGTTGTTCTGGGAGGCAGACTTTCGGGCGAGTTCAAGCCCGACACCGTGATTCCCTTTGCTGTCGACAAAAAGAAGGCAACCGACGTCTTTTTGAATATGTGCAAAAAGAAGTGGTTTTTGCCGAAGGGCTTTACGTCGTCCAAACAGTTTGAAAAAATGCAGGGCGTTTACTTCCCCTATTGGTACGTTGACGAGCAAATGCGCTCAAGCGTAACCGCCACCGGCCAGACCGAGAGAACCTGGACGTCCGGCAACCGCAGATATACCGAGACCAGCACCTACCGCCTTTACAGAACCGGCGATATTTTAATTCAGAATGTTGCCGAAAACGCCCTCAGAATTACCGAGGAAAACAGCGTTAAGGCGGATATCAAGGTGTCGCAAAAGACAAAGCAGGAAATGCTCTCCTGCGTTCACCCCTTTGATTTAAGCAAGCAAAGACCATTCGCAATGAGCTACCTTTCGGGCTTCCAGGCTGAGAAAAGGGATATTGAAAAGCAGGATTTGACCGCCGTTATCGCTCAGCGAATGGACGAGTACGCGACAACCCTGCTAAAAAACACAATGAACAGCTATTCCGGCATTTCTATAGAGGATTATAACGACGAGACCTTTAAGCAGGATTGGCGCTACACCCTTTTGCCCGTATGGATTGTCACCTACAAGTTTAACGGACAGCTTTTGCCCTTCGCCATCAACGGCCAGACAGGCAAAACCTACGGCAAGCTTCCTATCGCGCTTGGCAAGGTAATCGGTATCGCGGCGGTTATCGCTGTGATAATCTTTGCATTAGCTACGTTGGGAGGTATGTTGTTCTTATGATTAAACAGCTTTCCAAACGGTTTTCGGCGGTTATCTGCGTTGTGATGGTTCTGACAATATCGGTTATGCCGGTATTCGCTCAGAACAGCTATTCAATTAATTACGCCGTTACCGACGACTCAAACATTTTTACATCCGAACAGTTTGCAGACCTCTGCACCTCGGCCGAAGCCGCAGGCAAGCAGGCAGGCTTTCAGGTGGCCGTTCACACCGACGACAAGAACATTGATTCGTCGGAGATGGATACCTATTATAATAAGTATCACGATTCCGACTCTAAATATCAGCCCGACGGCGTAATGCTCGTGTTTGACACCAAGTCAAATAACAGGGTAATACTCACCTACGGCAAGGCGGAAAAGTACTTTGACGACGCGCGTATGGACGCGCTTAAGTCTACGCTTAAGCCTGCCCTCGCCTCAGGCGACAACTACCAGGCGGCAAAGCTTTACGTCGCCAAGGTTCAGGAGTATGTAACCGCAGGCGTTTCGGGCAACGGCACATATAACAACGTCGTTCAAACTCCAACCGAAAAGAGCAACGAGCCGAAAATCCTTCAGTCGCTCAAAAAGTTCGGCTGGATCGGCGGAATCGCAGGCGTTATTATCGCGATTATCTTTGTCGCTGTCAATGTCGGAAGATATAAGTACAACGGCAAGAGCGGCACATACGACCTCAACAAAAACAGTCAGATGACTTTGCTTGACAGTCAGGACGTGTTTGTGAGCAAGCACACTACCTACACTACCATCCAATCTTCATCTAACAATTCATCCTCGGGCGGAAGCTCCTCTCACGGCAGCAGCGGCTCGTTCTAAATTAAATAATCTGTTCCTGACGAGGAAACTCATTTGACTTGACTCCGAAGATGACACCAAAAGGGCTAATGCCCTTACTGTGTTTATTTTGCGGCGTCATTTTGGCGCCGCTTTTACTTTTAAAATAGGAAAGATAACTATGGAAAACACAACCGAAAACCGCGTTGCGGTAATCAGCATTATCGTTGAACAACCTCAGTGCGTAAACGAAATAAACGAAATTCTCCACTCCGCGTCCGAATACATCATCGGCAGAATGGGCATACCCTACAGAGAGAAGAATATCAACATCATCAGCGTTGTAATCGACGCTCCCGTAAACATTATAAACAACGTCTCAGGCAAGCTCGGCAGGCTTGAAGGCGCAACCGCCAAAACGGCGTATTCAAAAGTGTAATATGGAAGTAACAGGCATAATAGAAAAAATCGAAAAGCAAAAAACCGCCTCAAAAGAGGAGCTCACGTTTTTGCTCGAAAATATAACCGATGACGAGCTTGAAGTCCTGCGCAAAAAGGCGCAGCAAGCCGCGCTGAAAAGCTTTGGCAAGAGCATATATATCCGCGGACTTATCGAGCTGTCAAGTTACTGCAAAAACGACTGCTACTACTGCGGAATCCGCCGCTCAAACAAAAACGCCGTGCGATACCGCCTGAGCGAGGAACAAATTTTGGACTGCTGCAAAACGGGCTACGCGCTCGGGTTCAGAACCTTTGTTTTGCAGGGCGGCGACGACCCGTACTACACCGACGAGCGGATGTGCAAAATCGTCAGAGAGATAAAGAAAAATTACCCCGACTGCGCGGTAACACTCTCCCTCGGTGAACGCGGAAAAGAGAGCTTTAAAAAACTTTTTGAAGCAGGCGCGGACAGATACCTTCTGCGGCACGAAACCGCAAATCCCGGACACTATAAAAAGCTTCATCCGCCCGAAATCGGCTTTATGGTCGGCTCACCGTTCCAGACGTATGAGGATTTGGCAAACGACCTGCTGTTTATAGGCGAGCTTAAACCGCAAATGTGTGGAATAGGGCCGTTTGTTCCGCACCACGACACACAGTTTGCCGACAAGCCTCAGGGCAGCTTGCGATTAACGCTGACCTTGCTCTCACTCATTCGGCTTATGAACCCAAAAATTTTGCTGCCGGCGACAACCGCCCTCGGCACAATCGCCCACAACGGCAGAGAGCTCGGAATTTTGCACGGCGCAAACGTCGTAATGCCGAACCTCTCGCCCTCGGAGCACAGGGCGGACTACTCGCTCTACGACAACAAAATCTGCACCGGAGACGAGGCGGCGGAGTGTATTCGCTGTCTGTCACTGAGAATGAAATCAATCGGCTATAACATCGTCACCGACCGCGGCGACTATAAATAATCAAGCATATAAGGAGAATAAAAATGGCAATCTACAATCCAAAATCACTAAAGGCAGAGGAATTTATTAACGACGGCGAAATCCTCGACTCATTAAAATACGCCGACGAAAACAAGGATAACCTCGCCCTTATTGATGAAATTATCGAAAAGGCAAAGCTCAGAAAGGGCATTACCCACCGCGAGGCAAGCGTGCTGCTCGCCTGCGAAAACGAGGAAAAAATCAAGGAAATTTACGCCCTTGCCGAGCAGATTAAAAAGGACTTTTACGGCGACCGTATTGTAATGTTCGCGCCTCTCTACCTCTCAAACTACTGCGTAAACGGCTGCGTTTACTGCCCCTACCACCTTAAGAACAAGCACATCTGCCGCAAAAAGCTGACTCAGGAGGAGGTTAAGGCTGAGGTTATCGCGCTTCAGGATATGGGACATAAGCGCCTTGCGATTGAGGCAGGCGAGGATCCGGTCAACAACCCGATTGAGTACATCCTTGAGTGCATTGACACAATCTACTCAATCAAGCATAAAAACGGCGCAATCCGCCGCGTTAACGTAAATATTGCCGCCACCACCGTCGAGAACTACAAAAAGCTCCACGACGCCGGAATCGGCACATACATCCTCTTCCAGGAGACCTACAATAAAAAGAGCTACGAGGAGCTTCATCCAACAGGCCCGAAGCACAACTACGATTACCACACCGAGGCGATGGATCGCGCGATGGAGGGCGGAATCGACGACGTAGGCTTGGGCGTACTCTTCGGACTTGAGCTTTACCGCTACGAGCTCGCCGGACTTCTCATGCACGCAGAGCACCTCGAGGCTGTTCACGGCGTAGGTCCTCACACAATCAGCGTGCCGAGAATCAAGGCGGCTGACGACATTGATCCCGACGAGTTTGACAACGGAATCGACGATGAAACCTTCGCGAAAATCATCGCGATTATCCGCATCGCCGTGCCGTACACGGGTATGATTATCTCCACCAGAGAGTCAAAGAGCGTCCGCGAAAAGGCTCTGCGCCTCGGAATTTCGCAAATCAGCGGCGGCTCGCGCACCAGCGTGGGCGGTTATGTAGAGGAGGAGGACGAGGACGAAAACTCCGCACAGTTCGATGTCTCCGACCGCCGTTCTCTTGACGAGGTTGTAAGGTGGCTTATGGAGCTCGGCTATATTCCGTCCTTCTGCACTGCCTGTTACCGCGAGGGCAGAACAGGCGACCGCTTTATGGCGTTGTGCAAGAGCGGACAAATCCAAAACTGTTGCCACCCCAACGCGCTTATGACTCTCGAGGAGTACCTCATGGACTACGCGAGCCCCGAAACGCGCGAAATCGGCGAAAAAATCATAGAAAAAGAACTCCTCAACATTCCCAAGGAGAAGGTTCGAAACATCGCAAGGAACTACATTGAGGAGATCAAAAAGGACGGCAAGCGCGACTTCCGTTTCTGATATATATGTATCTTTATGGAGTTTAATATGAGCCTTAACTCAACGCCGGTATCCGAGCGGATACACATCGGCTTTTTCGGCAGGCGCAACGCCGGCAAATCGAGCGTTGTAAACGCCGTGACAAACCAGCAAATCTCGGTTGTGTCCGACGTAAAGGGCACAACCACCGACCCCGTGACAAAGACAATGGAACTGCTTCCCATGGGCCCTGTCGTGATAATCGACACGCCCGGCTTTGACGACGAAGGAGCGCTCGGTGAACAGCGCGTTAAGCGCACAAAGCAGGTGCTAAACCGCGTTGACGTCGCGGTTTTGATAGTAGACGGAACAGTCGGCAAAACCGCCGCGGACGACGAGCTTATCAACCTGTTTAAGTCAAAGCAAATCCCCTTTGTCATCGCCTACAACAAGTGCGATTTGACGGACAAAACCTATGCCGACGGAATTTCTGTCAGCGCGGTCGAAAATATAAATATAAACCTTTTAAAAGAGACAATCGCGCGCCTCGGAAAAACCGAGAACACGCGCGTGATTTGCTCAGACTTGGTAAACGAAGGCGACCTTACGGTTTTGGTAATTCCAATCGACACCGCCGCTCCAAAGGGCAGGCTTATCTTGCCGCAGCAGCAGACGATCCGCGACCTGCTCGACACAGGCGCAACAGCCTTAATGGTGCGCGATACCGAGCTCGAAGCAACTCTCAAAAGTCTCGGAACAAAGCCGTCGCTTGTGATAACCGACAGCCAGGTGTTCCATAAGGTAAAGGATATCGTTCCCGACGACATCCGCCTGACCTCGTTTTCAATTTTAATGGCGCGGTACAAGGGCTTTCTCGAAACCGCGGTAAAAGGCGCGGCGGCGATTGACCGCCTGCAGGACGGCGACAAGGTATTAATCGCCGAGGGCTGCACCCACCACCGCCAGTGCGACGACATCGGCACGGTAAAAATTCCTCGCTGGCTCAAGCAGCGCACGCAAAAGGACATTATAATAGAAACCGCGTCGGGCAAGGGCTTCCCCGAGGATTTGTCGCCCTACAAGCTGATAATACACTGCGGCGGCTGTATGCTAAACGAAAAAGAGGTTCAGTACCGCCGCAAATTCGCAGAGGACAGCGCCGTGCCGTTCACAAACTACGGCATAACCATCGCCCATATGCAGGGGATTTTAAAACGCACACTAAGCGTTTTCCCTGACCTCGAAAAGTTAATTTAAATAAGACAAAGGCTAACCTCTGATTAAAAGGTTAGCCTTAAGCTTATGCTATTAAGTTTAAGCGTTTACGTATGTGCCTGTGAGCTTTAAGTCCTCGTTGAACTCAGCGGCGTATTTCTGAATCAGCGTAGCGTCGGCTACGGAGATAATTTTGTCGCCGTTGCAGTCGCCTGCAAGTTTTTCCTTTGCGTTAAAGGTAGTCAGCTCGGCTGCGCATCTCTGAACTACGGTAGCGTCAGCTACGGAAACAATGCCGTCAAAGTTAACGTCGCCTACAAGAACCTTGTCCTTATCGTCGCTTGTTGAGGGCTGAGTCGGAGTAACCTCAGCGTCGGAGTATTTTTCCCAAGCGCCGTTGCGGTAGATGTAATCCGCGCCGGGAATGGTTTGGTTAAATGTCTGGTTGCCGCCGTTATCGCTGAAGATACACATATCGTGATCGGTGGGGATGGTGGCCATGTAAACATTGTCCTTGTATTTCTTCATCGGAATACCCGGCCATGTGTCCTCACCGTTATCGGTCTTTGAACGCCAATAATAGATGTAGGGATTGGAGAAGTTGTTACTGCTGTTGTCAAAGTAAACGTTGTAGGTGTCAGCCGGCGGATCTGTCTGGTCGGGATCGGCTGTTTCTCCGTTGTAATCCGTCCATTTTTCTCCGTAAGAGAAGAGCTTGTTTGTCTCCTGAATCTCAAGACCTTTTTGCTGTGCGCCGGGGTATTGATTGTTGCCGTTGCTGCTGAAGATTACCAGTCCGTTTTCGAGATTGTCGGGCAGTTCATATACATAAAAGCCTGTGCTCTTGTCGTAATCCATATTTACGCCCGGCCAGTCAGCGTTGCTGACAACATTGCCGGATGAATCCTCGGTGTAAACATACGCCGTAACGGGGCTCCATTTGTACTTTGTGTTGTCAAAGTAAATTTTTACTACCGCATTGGGGTCTTTTCTCTTGAAGTTAAACGGTTTTGTGATTGTTTCGGTTGAGTTTGTCGCGGTCATAGTTACCGTAAATACCTCGCCGAGGTCAATTCCGTCGCCGATAGAGAATTTCTGTCCGTCAACAACCCTGAACGCCGTTCCGCCGTTTACGGAAACCATAGCGTAGTCAGCGCCGCGGAGAGAAACGGTAACTTCCTCTGAATCGTAGAAGGAGTAGTCGCCCTTAAGGCTCATGCTGATTGTGGGCATAGGACCTTCAATAAGGATTGTGCCGTTAGCTCCTGAATTAAAGGTAGCCTTGCCGTTAGTTACAACAGCCGTTGTGCCGTCGTAAGCGTTTGTAACGGTCTTGCCGTTCTGCCAGATTGATGAAACGTCAACGGCAATAGACTTGTTAGCCGGAGCGCCGATTGTGCAGATAACGCCGTCCGAGGTCATACCGTCGTCGTAGCTTCTCGAGAATGTATATCCGGTTGAGGAGTTGTAGGCGGTAATCTGCTGATGGTCGCCTGCGCCTACCGCAACGTGGTTGCTTCTGAACTTGCCGACCTTTTGCCAGTGGGCAAGTGTTTTTGAGTCGAGCGATCTCCAGTTCATATCACTTCTCAGCGAATGACCGCTGCCGCCGTTGCCGTCAAAGTTCATACCAGGAACAAGCGGACGGTTGCTCTCATCGCCGTAGAAAATCTGAATCGCGCCGGGCATAAGCTGGAACGCCGAGCCCTGATAAATCAGGTTGCTTCTCGCGAGGTTAGAGTCGTGCGAGGAGATGTATGTAAGAGCGTTAAAGCCCTTCTGATTGTTGATTGTTGACGCGTAGTTCTGGTAAATTCCGTTTATGCCCTCAACTCCGTTAACACCCGAGCCTGAGAACGAGAAGTTAATCATAGAGTCAAAGCCGCCGTCGCTGTAGTAGTGGCTGTAGCCTAGGCCGTGTCCCCATGCCTCTCCGGTCATCCAGAAGTCCTCGTCCCAGTTAGCTCCCGGGCTGTTGGGATTGTTCTGACGCCAGGTCTTAAGAGCCGATACGCAGCTTGTCTTAAGCTTCTTCCAAGAAGCGTCTTCAACGTGCTTTGCAGTGTCGCAGCGGAAGCCGTCAACGCCGTAGGTTGAAACCCACTCGGAAAGCCACTTTACAAGGTAGTTAGATACGGTGTCGGAGCTGCCGTATTTGCTGAGCTTTGTTTTGTAAGTGCCCTCGCCCTGCCACTTGGTTTTGAGGAAGGTGGGAATCGAAACAGGGCTTGTGGACTCCGTCTTAAAGTCGGGAAGTCCGGCAAGGCACATCTCGATGTCTCCGCCGCCGCCCGTTGAATATCCGGGAAGGCCGCTTCTAACCCAGCCTGAGCCCCACCATCTGCCCCAGTCGGAGGCGGATTCATCGTAGTTGATATAGTCGTGCAGGCCGTTAACACCGGTAATCTTGTAAAGATATGACTGAGCCGCGGATTTGTCCTTAAAGGTACCGAAGTTGTACTGGAGCATATCCTTGATTGTGTTGTAGCCGGCGTGGTTCATAACGATATCCATAACAACGCGGATGCCGTGCTGATGCGCGGTGTCTACCATTGTCTTGAACTCAGCCTTTGTACCGAAGTTGGCGTCGGTCTCGGTGTAGTCAAGAACATAGTAGCCGTGGTATGAATAGTGGGCAAAATCCTGTCCTTCGCCTGGGGTAACGTAGCCGTGAATCTGCTCGTAAGGAGCGGAAATCCAGATGGCGCTTACGCCGAGGTTGTCAAAGTAACCCTCGTTAATCTTCTTTGTAATTCCGGCAAAGTCGCCGCCGTGGAACGTACCGGGGTTGGTGTTCCAGCCGGAAATTGCCTTACCGCTCGAGTCGGTAGCTCTGCCGTAGGAATGGTCGTTTGAAGTGTTTCCGTTGTAGAAACGGTCGGTGAGTAGGAAATACACGGAAGCGTTGTCCCATGTAAAGTCGTCAGCGCCGTCAAGCGGCGAGGTTCTGTTGTACCCTGCGGCTTCGCCCTCATCGGCAGCGGCGTTTGCGGGAATTGTAAACGCTGTCATCGTAGCCAAAAGAGCAATGCACAGGAGTACAGAGATAAATCTCTTTTTTATTTCAAAACTTCCTTTCTAAATTATTTGCGTAAAAATGCCGCAAATTCATTCATTATAATTATAACATTTTGGTAAATTATTTCAAGTATGTAACCGGATTTTTGTGTGCGTGGCCGTGACGATTTATTTATATAAAAATTCGGTTTTCTTCGTGCATTATGTAGATTTGACAATTTTATAACAAAGTTTTCGGAGAATAAAATTATATTGAAATGTGTTTGCGGTTTGTGTTATTATATGTATAAGTTGTAATTAGAGAAGGATTTTTATGATAGAAAAGCTGCTGAAAAACAGAATATTTGCCTATGTTGCCGCGGTGTTCTGTACATTGCTGTGGGGCACGGCTTTTCCGTTTATAAAGCTCGGCTACGCCGAGTTTGAGGTGGCGGACGGCGACATCGGAACAAAGCTCGTCTTTGCCGGAGCACGGTTTTTGATAGCCGGAATAATGGTGTATATTTTCTGCTGCTTCAAAGAACGCAGGATGACGCTTATCAAAAAGGACGAGCTGTTGCCGGTCATAAAACTGGGGCTTGTCCAGACAGCGGCGCAGTATCTATTTACATATATAGGTATCGGTTTCACCAGCGGCACGTCGACCTCGATAATCACCGCCTGCGCGTCGTTTATAACTGTAGGCTTAGCGGCGCTGTTCTTTAAGGAGAAGATTACGGTTGTAAAAATTTTGGGCTGTGCGCTCGGCTTTGCAGGAGTTTTGGCAATCAATAACTTCGGCTTCGGCGGGGGAGGAACGCTTTTCGGTGACGTGATGATTTTCTGCTCGACCGTCTGCGCGGCGTTTGGAAATATCATTGCGAAAAAATCCGCAGGAAAAGTTGACCCCGTAAGGCTCACGGCGTTTCAGCTTATCGCAGGGTCGCTCGTTTTGCTCGCCGCAGGACTGATAATGGGCGGCGGACTGAACCTTGCGAAAGGAAACGGAGTTCTGATTTTGCTCTGGCTCGCGTTTGTCTCGGCGGCGGCGTTCACGATTTGGACAGCGCTGTTGAAGTATCATCCGGCAGGCAAAATCTCGGTTTTCAATTTGCTCGTTCCGGTGTTCGGCACGGTTTTGTCGGGAGTAGTTCTCCGCGAGGACATTTTGAGGATAGAAACATTTTTGGCTTTAGCGCTGATTTCACTTGGAATTTTTCTCGTTAATTATAATAAAAGGAGCAGGGAAGATGATTAAAGGTGTAATTTCAGATATGGACGGCGTAATTCTCGACAGCGAAAAGCTGTATGTGCGCTTTTGGTGCGAGGCAGGCAATTTTTACGGCTATCCCATGCAAAAGTTTCACGCGCTGAGTATCCGCTCAATGGCAAGACCGTATGCGATTAAACGCTTGCAGGGATTTTTCGGAGAAGATTTCGACTATGACAAGGTTCGTAATAAGCGCGTCGAGCTGATGGACAGCTTTGTCGAGAAAAACGGAATTGAAGCTAAGTCCGGAGCGGAAACGCTTTTGCGCTATTTAAAGGAAAAAGGCATAAAAACAGCCCTGGCAACCGCTACTCCGGTCGACAGAGCAAAGAAATACCTTGATATGGTGGGATTGTTAGAGTGTTTTGACGAGGTTTGCAGTGCGAGGATGGTAGAGCACGGCAAGCCTGCGCCCGATATATATTTGTATGCCGCGGAAAAGCTGAAGCTTGCGCCGAAGGACTGCATAGCGCTCGAGGATTCGCCAAACGGAATTCGCTCGGCAAACGCGGCAGGTTGTAAAACGGTGATGGTTCCCGACCTCGACCAACCGACAGAGGAGATTAAGCCCCTGCTGTTCGACATAGCGAACGGTTTGGAGGATGTTATTAGGATAGCGGAGACTTGCTGAAAATTATAAGTCGAGAACAGTTTGAATAACATCAAACGTATAAAGAAGAATTTGCCAACGTAAGATTTCACCGAAACTATAAGTCGAGACAAGATTGAATAACAGCAAACATTTAAATAGGAATTTGCCAACGTAAGTTATAACTGAAACTTATAAGTCGAGAACAAAAGTTAAGTCACCAACAAACCTATGAAACGATTTAAAATAAAGGAAAACGCCCGATGAGGTTCGGGCGTTTTCTATCTGTAAAAAATGAGGGGTACAATCACGGGTTTTGAACTCACCCGTGTTGAGGAGGGTAGAACAATACTCTACGGTTGCGGTTCCGTCTTTTGAGTACAGTTATATTAAACAACATAAATATGAAAACTGTGTGAAATTAAACTGAACATATACTGAAATAAATTTTCCTAAATTTTTTTGAAAAAAGTTGTAAAAACCGTGAACAAATGTTTGATTTTTTCGAAGCTATGTGGTACAATACTATTGAAAAGGTTTAAACTAAGGCGTGCACCGTAAACTGCGCGGTGTTGCCTTGATATGAGGGGTGTGCCGATATGAAACAGCTCAGCAAAAGCCAGATTAAGATTTTTGAATACCTAAAGGAGTGCTCCGAAAACGGAAGAGTTCCCTCGGTTCGCGAGATTTGCGAAAACACGGGACTAAGCTCCACGTCAACCGTCCACTACCACCTAAAGCACCTTGAGGACAAGGGCTATATCGTGCGTGAGCACGGCGTTAACAGGTGCATACAGATTACAGGCGAGGAAAAAAGCGTCAGCGTTCCGGTTCTCGGAAAGGTTGCCGCAGGCAATCCTATTGTGGCGATTGAGGACATAGAATGTTATGTGCCCGTTCCCGAAAAGCTAAAGCGCGGAAAAGAGCTTTTCGCGCTCAGAATTCAGGGCGAAAGTATGATAAATGCCGGAATTCTGAACGACGATATCGTAATTGTCCACCGTACTCCCGTCGCGGAGAACGGCGAGATTGTCGTTGCCCTCGTGGAGGACAGCGCGACGGTCAAGCGCTTTTATAAAGAGGACGGTCATTACAGATTACAGCCTGAAAACGACGATTACGAACCGATTATCGTTGACGAGGTGATTTTGCTCGGCAAGGTAATCTCGCTTATCAGAAATTACTGATAATTACGGCAGACAGTTTGGAGGATATTTATGCAGACAATTTGTGTGTTCGGCTCTTCAAGCGAGAGCATAGACAGGGAATTCCTTGATTCGGCTGAACACCTCGGACAGACGCTTGCCGAAAAAGGCAAGACGGTTTTGTTCGGAGCAGGCCGCTACGGAGTAATGGGCGCGGTTTCGCGCGGAGCAAAGGCGGCAGGCGGCAGGATTATCGGCATCAGTCCGTTGTTTTTTAAGGAAATGGACGTTTTGGCTGACTACGCCGACGAAATAATTTTTACAGAAACTATGCGCGAGCGCAAGGGCATTATGGAGGACGAATCCGACGCGTTCATAATCTGTGCCGGCGGAATCGGCACATTTGAGGAATTCTTCGAGGTGCTTACCCTCAAACAGCTCGGCAGGCATTCAAAGCCGATTATAATTTATAATTACAAGGGATATTACGACGAGCTTTTGGCGATGATGAAAGCCTCGGTCGAAAAGAATTTTATGTCGGATGAGGTCAACAAAATCTACACCGTCGCCAATACCGAGGAGGAGGTTATCGAACAGCTCGATAACTACAAGGCGTTTATGTATAATAAGTATAACTGAGGTGGACATATGGCGGATATGTGCGAGATGTGCGCTCACTTTGTCGCGGACGAGGAGCTCGGCGATTACTGCTCCGTTAGCCTCGACGAGGACGAGATGGCAAGGTTTCTTACGCAAAGCGTCAAGGGCTGCAGCTATTTTCAGCTCTACGACGAGTATAAAATAGTACAAAAACAAAATTGATGGATACTGTAAGCTTTACCCAAAGGGTGTATGCCGCGGTCAAGCGGATTCCGCGCGGAAAGGTCGCAACCTACGGGCAGGTCGCCGCGGCGGCAGGCAACGGCGGCGCGGCGAGGGCTGTCGGCAACGCGCTGCATAAAAATCCTGCGTTCGGTGAAATCCCCTGCCACAGGGTTGTAAATTCCAAGGGCAGGCTCGCTGATGCCTTCGTTTTTGGCGGTGTTAACGTTCAAAAGGACTTGCTCGAACAGGAAGGGATAGAGGTGCTCGAAAACCACGTTGACCTCAAAAAATATCAGGCAAGGCAACTATAATACAAAATTTGCATTTTTCACAAGGTTGTGTTATACTATATATAGCGTGAAATGCGCTGTTGATTGTGTGAATAACGATAATTGGTGATTTTATGGATTACAAATTAATCGCGGTTGACCTTGACGGTACACTCACAAACTCTAAAAAGGAAGTTTCTCCGCGCAACCGTTACGCCCTGCTTGAGGCTCAAAAAAAGGGAAAAAAGGTAATTATTACCTCGGGACGGCACCCCATCGGAGTTTATCCGATTGCGGAGGATTTAATGCTCGCTCATTACGGCGGCTACATAATGTCCTTTAACGGCGGCAAGATTATCGAATGTGCCACCGGCAGGACGATAGTCAGCAGGAACTTTCCGCTTGAATATTTAAGCGATATCGTGAACGTTCTTTCCGACTACAACGTAACCGTAATGTCCTGGGACGACAAAAAAATCTTCGCCAACAATAAGGTGAACGACTACACCTATATCGAGCACGATGTGCTCAAGACCGATATGGTTGTGGTTGACGATTTTGTGTCGGCAATAAAGTTTGACATCAACAAAATTCTCGTCGCAGGCGAGCCCGACGTGCTCGACGCCTGCCAGGTTCTTCTTAAAAAGCGCTACGACGGCCTGCTCGATATCTACAAGAGCGCTCCGTATTTTCTGGAGATTATGCCGTTCGGAGTTTCCAAGGGCGCAATGCTCGCTCAGCTTTTGCCGCAAATCGGTATTCAGCGC
The DNA here is from genome assembly GCA_900319655.1 of uncultured Eubacteriales bacterium. Lineage (GTDB taxonomy): Bacteria > Bacillota > Clostridia > Oscillospirales > Acutalibacteraceae > Ruminococcoides. The sequence goes on along the minus strand of ONPH01000007.1, from coordinate 464 downwards.
GAGGAGCTAATCGCCTTCGGAGACCACTACAACGATATGACGATGATCGGTTACGCCGGAATGGGCGTGGCTATGGAAAACGGCGAGGACGAGGTCAAAAAAATCGCCGCGTATATCTGCGAGTCGAATGATGACGACGGCGTTGCCAAAACAATAGAAAAATATGTTTTATAATTTTAACGCGGACTGCTTTGTCCGCGTTTTTCTTTTTTGCGCTTCCTTTAGTTAAATTGCCTAATTTAAAGGGTAAATCTTTGGCAGGGGAGAAAAAATATAATTCTCAAAAAAATAAACAAAGATTGCGCTTCATTTATAATATTATTGTATAGTCTTTTATAAGGAGGAGTATCTATGTCGAAATTCAAAAAAATACTTGCTCTTGTTTTGACTTTGTGCGTAATTTGTACAATAGGCGTAATCTCGGTAAATTCTGCCGAAGTTGCCCCCGACGCTGACAGTGAGGT
>ONPH01000204.1 GCA_900319655.1 uncultured Eubacteriales bacterium | reverse complement strand
AAATGCAGTCCTGCCGTGGGAGCGGCGGCAGAGCCGAGCTCGTGGCTGTAGACGGTCTGGTATCGCTCCTTGTCCTTAAGCTCCTCGGTGATGTAGGGGGGAAGGGGCATTTGTCCGATTTTATCTAAGGTTGAAAAGAAGTTTTCGTCGCATTCAAAGTCCACGATTCTGTTGCCGTCGTCCTTTACCTCTGTGACGGTCGCATACAAAAGACCGTCTCCGAAGCTGAAACGCGCGCCTTCCTTTGCCTTTTTGCCGGGCTTGCAGAGGGTTTCCCAGCGGTTGCCCGAGATTTGCTTTAACAGCAAAAACTCAACCCTTGCGCCGGTAGGCTCTTTATTTCCGTAAATTCTCGCAGGCAAAACTCGCGAATCGTTGCAGACAAGCAGGTCGCCCTCGTCGAGATAATCAATAATATCAAAAAAATGTTTATGAACTGTTTCTCCGCTTTGTCTGTCCAACACCAAAAGGCGTGAGCTGTCGCGCGGCTCAACAGGAGTCTGGGCAATGAGCTCTTTGGGCAAATCGTAGTAAAAATCGCTGGTTTTCATTTAAAATTCCTCACATATATTTTCTAATAAAATAGTATAAATTGCGGTGATTTAATTGACATTGTTTCTCTAAAATGATATACTACAAGTTGAGGTATGTTGCACTTTACTGCGTATATGCAGTGTTTTAGATGATTAACAACGCCGAACGCGCTGTTTCTATAATATAATAATTTATCGAATAAGGCAACTGCTTTTTTGAAAAATTGTAAAATTCGGAGGAATCAAAGTGAAAAAGTACAAGGTAGGAATTATCGGAGCAACAGGAATGGTAGGTCAGCGCTTTGCGCTCCTGCTTGAAAATCACCCTTGGTTTGACGTAAAGGTTCTCGCTGCAAGTGCAAGAAGCGCAGGCAAAAAGTACGGCGAGGTTGTTGACGGAAGATGGCATATGGCAAAGGAACTTCCCGAAAAATATAAGGATATGGTAATTGTTGACGCAGAGGACGTTGAGGCTGTCGCTTCTCAGGTTGATTTTTGCTTCTGCGCCGTTAATATGAAAAAGGACGAGATTAAGGCTTTGGAGGAGCGTTATGCAAAGGCTGAGTGCCCGATTGTTTCTAACAACTCGGCTCACCGCTTTACTCCCGACGTTCCTATGGTTATCCCTGAGATTAACGCCGACCACATCAAAATCATCGAGGCTCAGAGAAAGCGCCTCGGCACAAAGAGAGGCTTTGTTGCCGTTAAGTCGAACTGCTCCTTGCAGAGCTATGTTCCGGCTATCAATCCGCTTAAGGAGCTCGGCGTTGACAAGGTTCTCGCTTGCACATATCAGGCAATTTCTGGCGCAGGCAAGACCTTTAAGACTTGGCCTGAGATGGTAGACAACGTAATTCCGTACATCGGCGGCGAGGAGGAGAAGTCCGAGCAGGAGCCGCTCAAAATCTGGGGTAAGATTGAGGACGGCGTGATTAAGAACGCCGAGGATATCTCAATCACATCACAGTGTATCCGCGTTCCCGTGTCCGACGGTCACACCGCGGCAGTGTTTATGTCGTTTAAGGACGGCGTAAAGAAGCCCACTGTTGATGAGATTATCAACATCTGGGAGAACTACAAGGGCAGAGCGCAGGAGCTTGAGCTTCCCAGTGCTCCCAAGAATTTCCTGCACTACTTTACAGAGCCCGACCGTCCTCAGATTAAGTCCGAGAGAAACCTCGAGAACGGTATGGCGGTTTCTGTCGGAAGACTTAGAGAAGATACACAGTACGACTACAAGTTCGTTTGTATGTCGCACAATACTCTCAGAGGAGCAGCCGGCGGCGCTGTCGAGTTCGCGCCGCGCGCCCTCGATCGTGCCGGCGCCTGCAACGTCAACCGTGAGTCCCTTGATCGGCGCGGTGCCGTCCCCGGCCGAAAACGACGCGACAACCTGCAATGAACCTAAATCCGTGGAAACCGCAGACACCGTGCCTGTTTTGACGCCATACCATGATGCGTCGTGCGCAAGTAGCGCGCCGCGTTCATACTCCCAACCGCTTCCGGCGCGCGCCCTGGTAAACACGATTTTCGCGCTATCTGTGGCCGCCTTGCGCATGAGTGCCGCGCCCGCGCTTGTGATTCCCTGCAATCCAAACATTTTTTACCTCCTATTGTCCATGGCCGCAAATCCCGCCTGCTCCATGATGCGCGCAAGCTCGTCGGCCTGTTCCCCTGTTATCCACTCGACAAACCCCGTTTCGCTATATACAGGCACGGCCACGCCGTCCGCAAGCCCGAATG
>ONPH01000021.1 GCA_900319655.1 uncultured Eubacteriales bacterium | reverse complement strand
GGCAAGCCGCTCAAATCAGCCTACCGCAAGTTCAAAATCAAGGGCTTCGAGGGGCAGGACGACTACGCTTCAATGGCTGAGGTTCTGCAAAGGCGCTTTGAGGAATACTACAACGCCGAGGACAGCGACGAGGGCTTCGGAAAGCTGCCAGATTTAATTCTGCTCGACGGCGGCAAGGGACAGGTAGCCGCGGTCAGGGAGGTTTTTGACAGAATGAATATCTCCGTGCCGCTTTTCGGTATGGTCAAGGACGACAAGCACCGCACGCGCGCCGTAACGGGCGAGGGTGGAGAGATTGCAATTAACTCGCGCAGACAGGTGTTCACCTTCCTGAGCAAAATGCAGGACGAGGTTCACCGCTTTGCAATCGGCTACCACCACGCGCGCAGAAAAAAGAATACTTTTAAAAGCTCGCTTACCCAAATTGACGGCGTGGGAGAGGTCAGGGCAAAGGCGCTTTTAAAATATTTCAGGACGATTGACAATATTTCAAAGGCTGATTTGGAGGAGCTTGAACAGGCTCCGAAAATGACAAAGGACAGCGCTTTGGCAGTTTACAGGTACTTTAATCCCGAAAATGAGAATTAAATTTTGTAATTTTTTAAAAATAATATTGTAATATGTTGTTTTGTGTGATATAATTAATGAGTTAATGAAAAGGACGTTTTTATGCGAGTAATTACAGGTACTGCAAAAGGCAGACGGCTTCAAACCCTTGAGGGCGAGGATGTCCGTCCCACAACCGACAGAATTAAAGAAGCGGTTTTTTCCATTATCCAGTTTGAGACCGAGGGCAGGGTATTTTTGGACTTGTTCGCGGGCTCGGGACAAATGGGAATTGAGGCGCTCAGCCGCGGAGCTGAGTCGGCATATTTTGTCGACAACTCCAAAAAATCCGTTATGACCGTAAAGCAAAACCTCAAAACCACTCATTTTGAGGACAGGGCAAAGGTCTTTCAAATGGACTTCCGCAGCTTTTTGTCGGCAAACAGCAAAAGCTTTGATATTGTTTTTCTCGACCCTCCGTACAAGACCGGAGCGCTTCAGGAAAGCTTGGAGCTTGTGGCAAATGCTGTTAAGGACACGGGCGTTATCATTGCCGAAAATCCGCTTGATGAAGAAATTTTATCACAATACGGCGATTTTGTACTTGACAGACAGTATCGCTATGGTAAAATAAAAATAACGACTTTCAGAAATAAGGATTTTTTGTAATGAATAAAACCGTAATTTGCCCCGGAAGCTTCGACCCGGTAACTCTCGGGCATCTTGATATTATCAAAAGGGCGTCAAAAATGTTCGGCAAGGTGTATATCGCAGTCCTTGTCAATTCGTCAAAAACCCCGAGCTTTTCAATTGAGGAGCGAATCGAGCTTTTGAGCGACGCCGTAAAGGGGCTTGATAATGTTGAGATTGTCAGCTTTGAGGGCTTGCTCGCAGAGTATTGCAGACAGCACGGCGTAGACGCTATCGTCAAGGGACTCCGGGCTGTGTCTGACTTTGACTACGAGTTCCAGATGGCTATGGCGAACAAAAAGATTAACCCCGAGCTTGAAACAATCTTCCTGACCGCCGACAGCGACTCAATGTACCTCAGTTCGAGTATGGTTCGCGAAATCGGCTCAATGGGCGGAGATATAAGCAACTTCGTGCCGGAGTGCGTTCACGACAGAATTGTCAAAAAGCTCAAAAAGAATTAGATTGGAAATGTCCGGCACTGCCGGTTGATTAAATAAAATACAACTTATAATAAATATAAGGGAATAGGAGTGGAGAAAATGAAGGTTGATGATTTAATTTTACAGCTTCAGGATTTAATTAACGATTCAAAAACAGTTCCCCTTTCGGGCGGCAAGGTTATGGTTAGCAGCGATGAGGTTTACGACATCATCGAGCAGATTCAGGACGCTATGCCCGCAGAGGTAAGACAGGCTAAAAACATCGTAGCCGACAGAAAGCAGATTCTTGCCGAGGCTAACCGCGAGTCGGAGAATATTATCCGCGCGGCTGAGGAACGCAAGAAGGTTATGCTCAACCAGAGCGAGCTCGTAAGAGAGGCTCAGGCAAAGGCTAAGGAGATTGTTGACGACGCCAAGGCTAAGTCGGCAGAAATCAGAAAGGCTGCAAACGTTTATGTTGACGGCATTATGAAGCGCACCGAGGAGAGCCTCAGCACTCAGCTTAACGAGGTTAAAAAGACACGCGCGAACATTATCAATTCCCAGAGAGCTAAGCGCGAGGGATAATATTTATTTCACATTACGACAGACGGCGTTCGCCGTCTGTTTTTTTATGCTCTGCATCATTGGAAATAATGAAAAAAGACTTCCATTTGTACGATTTTGATATACTGACTTGCGCTTGTTTGTATAAATCCGACAAATTGTAATTATTTTTTATAATTTAGTAACTTTTTCTTGATTTTTTCTCTTAGATGTATTATAATAGTAGCACACAGTGTCATTTTGTGTCATTTTGTGATATCAAATGGCAAATTAAACTAAGATTTGCAGATTTTGGAGGTGAACCGAGTGTTTTTAGGAACGTCTGACCACAGTATAGACGCCAAGGGCAGAATTGTCCTGCCTGCAAAGTTCCGCGAAGAGCTCGGAGATACCTTCTACATCGCCAAGGGCTTTGACAGTCCGTGCGTTCAGGTAATGTCAACGGAGCAATTTGAGCGGATTATCGCGAATATCAAGGAGCTTCCTGCGGACAAAGCGAGGGCGCTTCAGTACGCCTTTACTGCGACGGCGGCGGAGGTTTCTCCGAACGCCTCGGGAAGAATTATGATTCCCCAGTCGCTCAGAAAAGCCGCGGAGCTTGAGGACGAAGCCGTTGTTTTGGGTATGGACACCAGAATTGAAATCTGGAACAAATCCAAGTACGACGAGTTCAGCGGCTCCAACAAGGACGTACTCGGTGAAGCAGTCGCACTTCTCAGGTTTTAGGAGGACGAAATGGAGTTTTCTCATATTCCCGTTCTTCTTAATCAGACAATCGAAGGGCTTAATGTCAACCCGAACGGCATTTACGTTGACGGCACTGCCGGCGGCGGAGGTCATTCTTCCGAAATCCTTAAATGCCTTACAAGCGGCAGGCTGATTTGCATTGACCAGGATCCCGACGCAATCTGTACTCTGACCGAGCGCTTTAAGAAAAACGAAAATGCGCTTATCGTCAAGGGCAACTTTGCCGACATCAAGGAACTGCTTGAACAGCGCGGAGTTTTTAGGGTGGACGGTGTTTTGCTCGATATCGGCGTTTCATCTCACCAGCTCGACACTTCCGAGAGGGGCTTTTCGTTCCACGAGGACGCTCCGCTCGATATGCGAATGAGCCAAAAGGGAGCGACAGCGGCGGATTTGATAAATTCACTGCCGTATGATGAGCTTAAAAAGATAATCTACGATTACGGCGAGGAAAAGTACGCGCCGTCAATCGCAAAGGGGATTGTCGAAAGCCGTCAGAAAAAGCCTATAGAAACTACCTTAGAGCTTGCGGAGATTGTCAAAAGCAACGTTCCGCAAAAGGTAAGGCGCGACGGTCATCCGGCACGCAAAACCTTTCAGGCAATCCGGATTGCCGTGAATGACGAGCTCGGAGTGCTCGAAAAAGGGCTTGACGGTGCGTTTGAGCTGCTCGGAAGCGGCGGAAGGCTCGCAGTTATCACCTTCCATTCGCTTGAGGACAGGATTGTTAAGCGGAAAATGGCGTCATGGGCACAGGGCTGTACCTGCCCTAAGGACTTTCCGGTATGCGTTTGCGGAAACAAACCAAAGGTACGTTTGATTACCCGAAAGCCTGTTTGTGCAAATGAAACAGAATTGGCTGAAAACCCGAGAGCAAGAAGTGCAAAGTTGAGAATATGCGAAAAAATTTGAGAAATTTCTTCTCAACACTGGACAAATCGAGAGTTTTGGTGTAAAATTATAACAAAGTTGTAAATTATGTTACAACTACAACCGGTTGTGTTTTAAGAAAATGTAATCACTAAATGTTCCATTTTCTGAGAAATGTCCGTGAAATCGGACAGATTGTGTGTTATTTGTAGAAACGAAATTGTTAAAATTTTGAAACTTTTTTGTTTTATAGAAATATAAAGCAGAATTTAGTGTGTTTTATGAAAATTTTTGATAGTAGAAAGGCACAAGGTGCAGTCCAATGGCATATGAGAATAACAATGCCGCTTACGACTTAAGTCTTTTTGACGACGAGGTTTACACCTCGGCCGCTCCCGCAAGAGAGCTTGAAGACGAGCCCGTAAGAAAGGTTAAGAAAAAACAGAAAACTAAAATAGTTGAGTTCTCTGAGGACGATATCAACAAGGCAAGACGCCGCAAGCACAACCCTGTAAAGCTTATTATCGGCGGTTTATGCGCGGCAGTAGTAACATTTGTTATCGGCGCAATCATCGTTGGTCAGGTTCAGCTTACCGAGCTTAACCAAAAGATTATTTCAGCGCAGGAGACGTTGGCGGATACTCAGAGTATTTACACTCAGAACCAGATGAAGCTGGAGGCAAGCCTCTCGAACGCGGAAATTGAAAAGCACGCAACCGAGGTGCTTGGTATGACCAAAGCCTCAAACGCTCAAAAGGAATTTGTTTCTATTGAGAGCGGCGACAAAGCAGAGGTTTCTGCTCAGAAAGGTGAAAATATTTTCACTCAGTTTATTGAGTCAATTAAAAATCTTTGGTCATAACATTCATTAGAATTTAATATATTATAATGAAAATGAGAGTTAAGACAAAGTCTTGGCTCTCTTTTTGCAGTTAGTTCGACCTGCATATGTATGATTGAATTTGACTGAATTTGGAATATTTCGGCGCGTTATTTGTCGAAAAACCGTTACTTGCCCAAAATATTCCATTTAACTACATCATTATAATCTCTGTAAAGGAGTTTTATTTTGGAAGATAATGAAAAAAAGGTAAGAAGCACCAAAAAACGCGCCGAGCTCGGCCCTAACCAAAGGCTCAGACAGCGCACGGCGGTGCTCATAATCGTAATACTTGTAATCGGCTTCGGCGCGGCGCTGATCAGACTTTCCTTCCTGACGCTTGTTCAGGGAAGCTCGCTTCAGGAATCCGCCGTAAGCCAGATGCTCCGCGACACGACAATCAACGCCAAGCGCGGAACAATCTATGACACCAACGGCAAGGTGCTTGCGGAAAGCGCCTCGGCGTGGCAGGTCGTGCTGTCTCCTATAAACTTCAAGGAGGACAGACAGCGTGAGGCGGCGGCGAGCGGACTGTCCGAAATTTTGGGCGTCGACTATCAAAACGTCCTCGAAAAAACCCAGCAGAAAAGCTACTACGTTGTTGTAAAGCGCAAAATCGAGGTTGAAGCGCGCGATCAGGTAATGGCGCTGATGGATAAACTGTCAAAGGAATACGACTGCGACGGCGTTATCCAGCTCCTTGACGACTACAAGCGTTACTATCCCAAGGAGGAACTCGCCTCCTGCGTAATCGGCTTTACCGGCGCGGACGAACAGGGACTTGAAGGCGTAGAGTTTAAGTACGACGACTACCTCGCAGGCACTCCGGGACGAATTGTCACCGCCGGAGACGCCAGAGGAACGAATATGCCGTTCCAATACGAGCAAAATATAGAGGCAGAGGACGGCAACAACATCTACCTCACTATTGACGAAACAATCCAGTCAATCTGCGAAAAATATATGGCGCAGGGCATTGAGGAAAATAACGTTAAAAACCGCGCGGTATGTATCGCGATGGACGTTAACACAGGCGCTATTCTGGCGATGGTTACGGCTAACGGCTACAACCTCAATGACCCGTACACACTGCCCCAGGAAACCCAGCAAAAAATCAACGAGCTCCCCGAAAAGGAGCGCGAAAAGGCTGAGGGTGAGGCGCTGTCGGCAATGTGGCGTAACAAGGCGGTTGCCGATACATATATGCCCGGTTCGGTATTTAAGATGTGTACCGCTTCAATGGCTCTCGAAGAAGGCAAGGTCAATGACGAAACAAACTTTGCCTGCGGCGGATCGTATGTTGTAGACGACAAGACGATTAACTGCCACGCTCTCGGCGGTCACGGAAACCAGAACTTTACCCAGGCAATCTGTAACTCCTGTAACCCGGCGTTCATCCAAATCGGACAGCTCGTCGGAATGAACAAGTTCAGGGATTATTACCGCGGCTTCGGCTTTGCCGAAAAGAGCGGAATTGACCTCCCGGGCGAGGCTGACGACAGCTTCTGGCCCGAGGGCACGATGAGTATGGTCGACTTGGCGGTTGCCTCGTTCGGTCAGAACTTCTCAATCACACCTATCAGTATGATTACCGCCTGCGCGGCGGTTTCAAACGGCGGCTATGTTTTGCAGCCGTATGTTGTTTCAAAAATCACCGACGCCAAGGGCAACGTTATCAAAAACGTTGAAAAGAAGGTTAAGCGTCAGGTTATCTCAAAGGAAACCTCCGACAAGCTCAACGAAATTCTCGGCTACAACACCGAGACCGCAGGCGCTACGGCAGGTTATGTAGCAGGTTATAAGGTAGCCGGCAAGACCGGTACTTCCGAGAAAATCGGCGTTGAGGAGCCCGTCAGTGGCTTCGGTAAGGACTACATCGCTTCGTTCTGCGGCTACGCTCCGGCGGACGATCCGCAAATCGCGATGCTCGTGTTCTTCGATACTCCCGACGGCGGCGCCTACTACGGCTCACAGGTATCATCGCCTGTATTCATCAATATTATGACTGAGGTTCTGCCTTACCTTGAAATCAAGACCGATTACAAGGAGGAGGATTTGGCGTTTATCGACGTATCCGCAGGCGACTACACAGGACTTTCGCTTGAAGAGGCGAAGAAGGCGGTAGAAAACGACGGCTTCACCTGCACGGTCAAGGGCTCGGGCGACAAGGTTCTCTCGCAGCTTCCGGCAGTTGCTTCTAAGCTATCTCCGGGCGGCAGCATTGTGCTGTACACCGACGAGGAGAGCAGGACAGAGAAGGTAACGGTTCCGAACTTCCTAGAAAACACCGCTTCCTATGTAAATCAGGTTGCGGCAGGCTACGATTTGAACGTCAACTTCGACGGCGCGGTAAGCTCCGGCGGACTTGCGGTGGCTCAGGATATCCCCGAGGGTACCGAGGTAGCTCCGGGTACGGTAATCACGGTTACCTTTGAGGCGTCAACCGACACCGGCTTTAACGATTAGCGCGTTTCCGGCGTTATATATGAAAGGAACGAAAAAAGAATGATAGTTTACGGAATATGGACGTTTGCGGCGGCGGTACTTGCATTTATAATTTCCGCCGTAACGGGTAAGTATTTAATCCCGTATCTGCACAAAATAAACTTCGGACAGACAATTCTCGAGGAAGGTCCGCAGTGGCACAAGGGTAAGCAGGGCACTCCGATTATGGGCGGTATAATGTTTATACTCGCCAGCGTGGTTGTCGGAATCGTCAGCACGGTTTTGTATGTGATGTTCGGCGCACAGTTTGTAACAACATTCTTCGCGGATATCCACGGCGAGGCAATTTACATCTTCGCAGGTCTCGGACTTGCGCTTGCAAACGGCTTAATCGGCTTTATCGACGACTACACAAAGGTTGCAAAAAAGCGCAATCTCGGCCTTACAGCCGCACAGAAGCTTTTGCTCCAGTTTGCGGTAGCCGCCGTTTATCTCGCTGTTTTGGGATTTTCGGGCTGCGGAACAAGCACCTATATTCCGTTTGTCGGCAATGTTGACTTAGGATTTTTCTATTATATTATCTCGGCAATTGTAATTGTCGGAATTGTAAACGCCGTTAACCTCACCGACGGTATCGACGGTCTTGACGGCTCGGTAACATTCTTCGTAGCAGTGGCGGTTATGCTTATCGCAAGCAGGCTTTACTACCTCGGCGTTACCGCACTCAGCGCGGCTGTCGCAGGCGCATGCCTCGGCTTCCTCGTTTGGAACTTCCACCCTGCAAAGGTATTTATGGGCGACACCGGCTCGCTCTTCCTCGGCGGAATGGTGTGCGGACTGGCATTTGCGATAAGAATGCCGATTCTGCTCTTGCCGCTCGGAATCGTTTACCTCTGCGAGATGTTCTCGGTTATTCTTCAGGTAAGCTACTTTAAGCTTACCCACGGAAAAAGATTGTTCAAGATGAGCCCGATTCACCACCATTTTGAGATGTGCGGCTGGAGCGAGGTTAAAATCGTGGCGGTGTTCAGCGCCGTTACGGCAGTTTTCGGAGCATTGTCTTTTGTTTTGGTACTATTCGGATAATTTTAATTAATCATATAAAACATCGTTGTTTGGAGGATGAATAATGGCTCCAAAAAAAAGAATGATATTTCAGGCGGACGTCAACCGTATCTATGATGAGGAGTATCAAAGAGATCAGCAGGCGCAAAAGGAAAGGCTTTTTGTAAGACCGTCGCGTAAGCGTAAGATGAAAAACGCCAAGTGGTTCGGCATCGGAATGGGCATTGATTTGCCGTTCTGCATTATCCTGCTTGTTCTGCTCACTATCGGAACAATAATGATGTTCTCGGCAAGCTACGCCTTCTCGTACTACACCCAAGGCGACAGCTACTACTACCTTATCAGGCAGATAATCTTTATTGTAATCGGCTTAATCGCGATGGTTGCGATGTCGTTTTTGAATTACAATAAGCTGCACAAGATAGCGCCGATTGTTTTGGGCGTTGCGTATTTTTCGCTGCTGATAGTGCTTGTTCTTCCGGCAGGCGAGGGCGGCGTAAAGCGTTGGATTCCCCTCGGTATGTTTAACATTCAGCCGTCTGAGATTGCCAAGCTGGGCGTAATTTTGTTTTTCGCTCACTGGGCAAGTAAATATTACAACAAAATGGAACTCCCGAAATTCAGCATTTTGCCGGGTATTATAGTTTTTGGCTCAATCGCGGTGCTGCTGCTTTTGGAGCCGCACTACTCGGGTATCGTAATCATCGGTATACTCACCGTGCTTATGCTTTACATAGGCGGAATGAAAACAAAGTACCTGGTCATAGCAGGCGGCATATTGCTCGGATTGATTTTGATTTTGGCTGTAACAGGCGGATTGTCCTACGCCATGAGCCGTATGGCAGGCTGGGGACAGGCGCTTGAATACACCGACGACGATATGTGGTGGGACACCTACCAAACGCGAAATTCGCTATACGCAATCGGCTCGGGCAGGCTTTGGGGACTCGGTCTCGGCCAGTCAAGGCAGAAGTACCTCTACATTCCCGAACCGCAGAACGACTTTATCTTCGCGGTTGTCGTCGAGGAGCTCGGTCTTATCGGCGCGGCGATTATTCTGCTCATTTTTGCTTTGCTTATCTGGCGCGGCATTACGCTCTCGCTCAGAGCAAAGGATAAATTCGGCAAGCTGCTCGGAATAGGACTTACCTCGCAGATTGGTATTCAGGTTGTCCTGAACATTCTGGTTATCACCGACTGGCTGCCGAACACCGGTATCAGCCTGCCGTTCTTCAGCTACGGCGGCAGCTCGCTGATTATGCTGCTGGCGCAGATGGGCATTGTGCTTTCAATCTCGCGCACGGCAAATATTGAAAGAACATAGTTTAAACCCACCTATGCCTTCGGCGGCGCGTTTTTGCGCGAAAACGCCGCGGGCAGAAGGGCTTTTAAAGGAGTAAATATGAAGGTACTGCTCGCAGGCGGCGGAACCGCCGGCCACATCAACCCGGCATTGGCAATTGCAGGGTATATAAAGCAAAAACAGCCCGAGGCTCAAATCCTTTTTATCGGCAACAAAACCGGTATGGAACAGCGCCTTGTAAAAAACGCAGGCTATGATATAAAGTCAATCACAATCAGCGGTTTTCAGCGCAGCCTGTCGCCAAAGAGTATGGTCGCTAACGCAAAAACCGTTAAGAGAACCTTTACTTCCTCGGCTGAGGCAAAGAAGATTATCGCGGAATTCGCTCCCGATATCTGTATCGGCACAGGCGGCTACGTTTCGGGACCTGTTGTCCGCACCGCGGCAAAGATGGGAATTCCCTGCATTATTCACGAGCAAAACGCCTATCCCGGCGTTACCAATAAAATGCTCTCGCGCCGCGTAAAAAAGGTTATGGTTGCGGTTGAAGCCGCAAAAAAATACTTTCAAAACGCCGATGTTGTAATTACCGGCAACCCTGTCCGCGGAGAGATTTTGACCGCAGATAAGCAAAAATCGCGTGAAAAGCTCGGGCTTGATAACCGTCCGCTTGTGCTGTCGTTCGGCGGAAGCTTAGGCGCTCAAAGGGTTAACGAAGCCGCGGCTGAGCTTATCGCGAGGAGCGCTGCTGACGGTAAATACCAGCATATACACGCCTACGGCGGCAACAACGAATCGTTTTTGGAATTGCTTAACGAAAAGGGTGTTAACCTGCCCTCGTGCCCGAATCTCGACATCAGACCGTACATTGACAATATGAACGAGTGTATGGCGGCGGCTGACCTTGTAATCTGCCGTGCCGGAGCGATCACGCTCAGCGAAATTCAGGCAATGGGCAAGCCGGCAATTCTTATTCCGTCCCCGAACGTTGCGGAAAACCACCAGTATCACAACGCCATGGCGCTTGTAAACAAGGGCGCTGCGGAGCTGATTGAGGAGAGCGATTTGAGCGGAGAAACGCTCATAAGCACCGTTGACACAATGCTCGGAAACCCCGAAAAGCTCCGTCAAACCGGAGAAAACTGCAAGAAAATGGCGATAACCGACGCCAACGAAAGGATTTATTCCGTCGTTAAAAAGGTTCTTAAATTAGTTTAACACTCGGCACGCTGACAGCATAAAATGAACTGAGATTCATTTAGAGGGTGTTAGTGTGTCAAAGCTGCTTGTTACGGGACGCAAAAAACTGTCGGGCGAGGTAAGTGTTCAGGGCGCTAAAAACAGCGTTCTGCCTATCCTTTCGGCGACACTGCTCGCGAGGGGAGAGACCGTTTTATACAACTGTCCCGACCTTTCCGACGTTGAGGATTCCGTAAATATACTTCGTTACCTCGGCTGTAAAGCCGGGCGCAGCGGTCAAACCCTCGTGATTAACACCGACGGCTTTAACCGCTGTGATGTTCCCGATTCGCTCATGCGAAAAACGCGCGGCTCAATCATATTTTTGGGCGCGGTGCTCGCCAAAACAGGCAGGGCAAAGCTCAGCCTGCCCGGCGGCTGCGAAATCGGATTAAGACCGATTGATATGCACCTTTCGGCGCTTAAAAAGCTCGGAGCGGAAATCCGCGAACGCCGCGGCTGTATCGACTGCCGCGCGCCATACGGACTGAGCGGAGCGAAAATTTCGCTCGACTTTCCGAGCGTCGGCGCGACGGAGCAGGTCATTATCGCCGCGTGTCTCGCTCACGGCGCAACCACGCTGACAAACGCCGCGAGAGAGCCTGAGATTGCCGATTTGGCAGACTTCCTGAATTCCTGCGGAGCAAGGATTTACGGCGCAGGCGAGGGAGAAATTTTAATTGAGGGCACGGGCTCGCTTTCGGGCTGCGCCCACAGCATTATTCCCGACAGAATAGCCGCGGCAACCTTTATGTCGGCAGCGGCGGCTACCGGCTCCGAAATAACGCTGACAGACGTTATTCCTGCTCACCTCGGCGCGGTCATACCCGTGTTTGAGGATATGGGCTGCGTTATCAGATCAAGCGGCACAACGCTGAGGATCGGCGCACCCGAACGGCTCAAACCGCTCGCGGCGGTCAGCACGATGCCTTATCCGGGATTCCCCACCGACGCGCAGGCTCCTGTAATGGCGGCGGCGTGCGTTGCCGACGGAACGTCCGTATTTATAGAAAACATTTTTGAAAACCGATTCCGCCACACCCGCG
>ONPH01000195.1 GCA_900319655.1 uncultured Eubacteriales bacterium | reverse complement strand
TAAAAATGTGAAAGTCAATATAAATTGCGCAAAAAACAAGCTGTTTTTTGAAAACTTTTGAGCAAATAGATTAATAATAACAAAGACTTTTGAGCGAAAATAACCGAATACGCAAACAATCGCTCAAATTCCGCGCACTTCTTGTGTAAGAAAAATTATCTTAAATGAACAATTTTAATAAAATAAGGTTGTAAATGCAGAAATCTTTTGTTATACTATATATACTATCGCGAAGGAGGCGTATTTATGTTTATTTCAAACGATATTAAATATGTAGGAGTTAACGACCACAAAATTGACTTGTTCGAAGGTCAGTACGACGTGCCCAACGGTATGGCGTACAATTCCTATGTGATTATTGATAAGAAGATTGCGGTTATGGATACCGTTGACCGCAATTTCAAAAACGAGTGGCTAGATAATCTCGAGGAAGCGCTCGACGGCAAAAAGCCCGACTACCTTGTAGTTCAGCATATGGAGCCCGACCACAGCGCTAATATCCAGAATTTTATGAACAACTATCCCGACGCTGTTATCGTATCAAGCCAGAAGGCTTTTAATATGATGCAGAATTTCTTCGGCACGCAGTTCGAGGACAGACGAGTTGTTGTAAAAGAGGGCGATACTCTCGAGCTCGGCGAGCACACGCTCACGTTCGTAGCCGCTCCTATGGTTCACTGGCCTGAGGTTATCGTTACTTACGACAGCAAGGACAAGGTTCTTTTCTCAGCCGACGGCTTCGGAAAATTCGGCGCGCTCGACGTTGACGAGGACTGGGCTTGCGAGGCAAGACGTTATTATATAGGTATAGTAGGCAAGTACGGCGCTCAGGTCCAGGCTCTGCTGAAAAAAGCGGCAGGACTTGAAATCGAAACGATTTGTCCGCTTCACGGCCCCGTGCTCAGCGAAAATCTCGGTTACTATCTCGACCTCTACAACACCTGGTCGAGCTACGGCGTTGAAACCGACGGTATTATGATTGCATACACCTCCGTTTACGGCAACACCAAAAAGGCTGTTGAGCTTCTCGCTGAAAAGCTGAGAGTTAAGGGCTGTCCCAAGGTTGTAGTAAACGATCTCGCCAGAGAGGATATGGCTGAGTGCGTCGAGGACGCGTTCCGTTACGGCAGAATCGTGCTCGCCACGACTACGTACAATGCGGAAATCTTCCCGTTTATGAGAGAATTTATCAATCACCTTACCGAGCGCAACTTCCAGAATAAGACGATCGGTCTTATCGAGAACGGCTCGTGGGCTCCTTTAGCGGCGAAGACGATGAAGAAAATGCTCGAGGGCTGCAAAAATATCGAATATACCGACACAGCGGTTAAAATTATGTCCGCCTTAAACGACGACAGCAAGGCTCAGATAGAAGCGCTTGCCGACGAGCTGTGCAAGGATTACCTCGCTCAGCACGACGAAACAGCCGACAAGAACGATATGACAGCGCTGTTTAATATCGGCTACGGTCTTTATGTCGTAACCTCCAATGACGGCAAAAGGGATAACGGACTTATCGTGAACACCGTAACTCAGGTTACAAATTCCCCGAACCGTATCGCCGTATGTATCAACAAGCAGAACTATTCCCACCACGTAATCAAGGAAACAGGTCAGATGAACGTAAACTGCCTGTCAGTTGACGCTCCGTTCAGCGTATTTGAACGTTTCGGCTTCCAGAGCGGAAGAAACACCGATAAATTTGACGGCTTCGATACTCTGAAATCCGACAACGGACTTGTATTCCTGCCCAAATACATAAATTCCTTTATGTCCTTAAAGGTTGAAGATTATATCGACCTCGATACTCACGGAATGTTTATTTGCAGCGTTACCGAGGCGAGAGTAACCTCTGACAGGGAAACCATGACATACACCTATTACCAGAATAATGTTAAGCCAAAGCCCGAAACCGATGGCAAAAAGGGCTGGGTATGCAAGGTTTGCGGATATGTTTACGAGGGCGACGAGCTCCCCGACGACTTTATCTGTCCGCTTTGCAAGCACGGCGTCGCTGATTTTGAGCCGATTGAATAAATGTAGTGAAAAAACACGGCGGAGCAAGCTCAATTTTGAGCTGCTCCGTTTTTTGTTGTTAATTTGTTACATTATTATTGCAAAATTTGAAAAACTGTTGTATAATAATCATAATTGGCACATTATGGTACGTTAAATGGTGTGCAAAAAATATTTTAGGAGTTGGAATTATGAGGAAAACAAAAAGAATTGTTTCACTAATTCTAAGTTTGACGCTGGTTTTAAGCTGTTTTATGGGATTGTCCGTAACTACAGCTAACGCGGCGGGAAACTCGAAGTACAGCTCTGAGGAAGTAATTCTTCAATGCTGGAACTGGC
>ONPH01000216.1 GCA_900319655.1 uncultured Eubacteriales bacterium | reverse complement strand
TTTGGCTTAAATACTGGGTTGAGAAACATTGTGATATAGCCTAAAAACCAGCTTTTCGATTTCGACTCCAGTCACTCGGACCAGAGAAGGTGGTTTATCAAAACCACCTTTTCCTTTTGCTAAATTATCCTAAAATGCTCCAAAACGGCTTAAATGCTGGACTTTATGGCATTTCTAAAGTAAAGTTAAGAAAACTTAACGTAAGGAAACGCTCAAAAAATAAACCAGCAAATAGCCCAGCAGAAGCAAATACACCAGCAGATAACCCAGCAAAAACACCAGCAATTTTTTTAAAATGATTTATAACCACACACTGGACTTGATTGTAACGCTCTCTGTTAGATACAGAGGGCTTTTTCTTTTAAGAGAAATCTGTCACAGGGCGGGATGGTGGGAATACAGATAAAGGGAGCTTTCGCTCCCCCACCTTATACCATAACCGGCAATTTCTTTTCTTCCTCCTGCTGTTGCTTATACTTCTGACTTCCGAACATATCCCTAATATCATCCATAGTCAATTCCTCGTGACTTTTCTTTCTGAATTTGTCCTTATGAAAGTACCACGCTTTCTTTTTATAAGCGAATTTGAAACCGAGCTGCTTCAAAGCTTCCTTGTGTTCCTTAGTGTTGCCGCTTACCCAAATCCAAGAACCGCATATTTCGACCTCTAAGCCGTTTAAGCTGATAAGGGTATCAATTATATGTATAAACTCTTTCGGCGTTTCTGTGGTCGTTTCCGAGGTCTTTGTATAGGTTTCGCCTTTTGCGTTCTGATGAACGTTCTTCAACCTCTCAAAAAGCTTCTCAAACTCGTTTTGCATAACCTTAAATTCTTCGCCGTCGCCCCCGACAATGTCGGGGTGCAGCTTCATAGCTAAACGGCGGTATTCTTTTTTGAGTTCCTCGGCGGTACGGCAATTATTAAAATATTTCATTGTTCAGCAACTCCTTAAAGCTAAATTTTTTGATGTACTTGTCAATCAACTCGGCTGGTATGTCCTCGAAATTTTCGCTATCAAACGGAGCGGAACAGAGGAAAAACGTTCCGACTATCATATCAACCGGCTTTCCGTATTCGTTGAATAAAATACGGTTGGGCGTTAGGTCTTGCAACTTGCCTTCTTCATTACAAACAAGGGCAATTTCTTCATCATCAAACGGATATACAGCTTGTATATATCCGCCGACTAATCGCTGCATATTGTCGAGTGTTCGCTCAATATTTGTTACATAAGGCTCTTTGAACGGTTCAACAACAATGATTCTCATAACTTTTAAACTCCTTTAAAAATGTTTTATTCGGTAATTCGGATTCGGTGGGCTCTTACAAGTCCGATTATTAGGTTGTCACGCTGTATCAGCTCCTTTCTGTTTTGCTTATTCGTATAAATCATCATCGTATGGGCTACGCTCACAAAAAGCGCAGACAGCAGTTCTTTACAGTCTGAGCTGTCGGAGTAATATGTGAAGCTAAAGCCAATGCGAGATGATTTAGGATATACAGAACAGGAGCATAGACTATGGCGTGAAACCGTCAAATAACGGACATAAAAATAACGCTACGGACAAGCCGTAGCGCACATTATTAAATATTATTGTTATTAATTATCCTATTTATTGTAGAGCGCGACAATCCTGTCGCCTCTACGATTTTTGATTTTTTCATACCGCCGTTAAACATAGCGATAACTTCCTCGGCGTGCTTGTTTTGTTTAGACGGTCTGCCACCTACACGCCCGCGCTTCTTAGCACTTGCAAGCCCTTCTTTAACTCGTGAGCTTACAAGGTCAGCTTCGAGCTGTGCGAGAGCAGACATAACAGTTAGTAAAAAAGAATTATATGGATTGTCAGAGGTCGTGTCAAGCCAGACATCTTTTATACTTTTAATATTAGCTTTCTTCTTAGTTATGAGTTCTACAGTACTGAGTAGGTCTTTTGTTGAGCGTGAAACTCGCGTTAGGTCGCATACAACGACCGTATCGCCCTCTTGTAGCTCGTCTATCAAACGTTTAAGCTCGGGGCGAGCTTTTTTTCCTGATTGCTTTTCTTTGTAGATATTGCGCTTATCTACGCCGTATTCGACAAGTTGGTCTATTTGCCTGTCAAGGTTCTGACCGTCTGTACTTACTCTTGCATATCCGATTAACATAATTAAACCGCCTTTCTTGTGCCAAAAAGGTATCAAAACTTAGTTTTGGGAAATGTAGGTTTTGAAACGTTTTTTGAAACACTTTTCACTTGATTTTCTTATAGTATTTATACTGTTGCTTTGATGTGTCAATAACATTTGTTTTTGAACAAAAAAATATGAGAGTTAATTTAGAATTAACTCTCATATTCAAACACGATTGCAAAGTTTACTCCCGAATTAACGATAGATAATTGCGAGAGTTCGCTTGCATATTGTTTGGTGGGCCATCAGGGACTCGAACCCCGGACCGATCGGTTATGAGCCGATAGCTCTAACCAACTGAGCTAATGGCCCTCAGTCAGTTGTGCGAATTTCGCAAGGAATATTATATCAATTTATTATTTAAATGTCAACATAAATTTTAAAAACTTAAATTCAAATGCTTTGCAATACGGCGCGGCACAAGTAAAACTGTGCCGCGCCAGAATTTTTAATATGTATTATTCAGTTGTGTTTATCAACCTTCGGAAGCCCACTGCGCCTGATATTTGAGAGCGGGGTCTTTCATATCGGCTGTGAAGCTCTTCCAGCTGTCGCTGAAGATATACCATTTACCGTCGATAGAATCCTGGTAAACCTGGATAATACGCTCGGTATCCGCGCCCTTGAAGCGGGTTACGATTTTATAAACCTGAGTCTGATACTGGTTAGATGTCTGCGAAGCGTATACATAGTCCTCTAAAGTAACTGTGGGAGGCTCGGAGGGTGTGTAGCCGTTCGAGGGCTCGGCACCGTCAAAGTACGCGTTGCCCACATATTTATACTTATAAGACTTGCTTAAGTTATCCTTCATAGCGGATCTGCTGAACGCGTTAAAAGAATCAATTCCTAAAATCTTTGTTGTCGGGGACTCGCAGAGCTCCTCCATCATCTCATACGCTACGTCGGGGTTCTTGGGATCGAACGCCTTTAAAGCGGCGAAGTAGAGAGCTACAACCTCGAATCTGCCGTTAGCCTTGTCGCCCGCCTCGATAGCGGCGTCTACCTCGTTGGGGAGAATTTCGTCAGCGCGGTGAACCTTCTTTAATTCCTCAACATTCGCGGGAGCGTAATTAAATACGGAAGAAGCCTGATAAAGCGGAATATCAACTACGGTTTGAGTAGGATCGGCAGGTGTAGGATCAACAGGAGTAGGATCTACAGGGTCGGGATTAACGGGTGTAGGATCAACGGGCTTGGGAGCGGGAGCAGCCGCTTTTTTAACCGTAACGGTCATTTTAGCCTTTACAGCCTTGCCCTTTTTGCTCTTACCCTTGGCCTTAACTGTGATAACAGCCTTACCCGCCTTTTTAGCGGTAACGTTGATTTTGCTGCCGCTTACTTTTACGGACGCTACGGCTGAATCAGCCGATTTCGCGGTGAACTTCTTGGAAGCCTTTCCGCTTACCTTTACGGTAACCTTAAAGGATTTGGAAACTGAGCTCTTAGAAGCGGGGATTGTAATCGTTGCTTTTTTCGAAACGCTTACGGATTTTACGTATTTCTTAGCTTTTTTGGCTTCCGCGGAAATAACCATAGCGGAAGAAACGAGCAGCACGCAAAGAACTACGCTTATAACTCTTTTGATTTTCATAGTTTTACCTCTCTTTCAGGCAAACCGACGCGGCTTACCTATAATGAATATTATTAAAGGTTATTTAAACTTAACCTTTACGACCTTTGTAACTGTCTTGTCGGCGTAGTTGACGCCCTTTACCGTAACCTTGAGCTTGATTTTGTAGGTACCCTTCTTGTACTTGGCTTTCTTGAAGGTAATCGCGCCTGTCTTTGAGTTTACGGTGATTTTCTTGAAGATTTTAGCGTCTGTGCCCTTCTTTTCCTTAACCACCTGAACCTTGCCCTTGGCTTTCTTGATAGCCAGAGGCTTTACGGTAACTTTCTTTTTCTTTGCCTTACTGATTTTTACCGTTTGTTTCTTAGCCTTAACGGTCATTGGCTGCTTAGCGGTGGTGATATAGTACAAAGCGCAGTCAGCACCCTCATAATAGCCGATATACTCAATGTCGGCGAGATACGCTCCCGCGTTAACCGTATTGTAATATGTAACAACATAGTCAACGTCCTTTTTAAGGAGGTTTCCGTCTACATCTTTGATGATTAATTCGGGGTTAATCTTTTCGCCTGTGTAGGGGAATTTGAAACCGCCCTCTATACCAACACAGTCGATTCTGGGGATAACGTGAGTTTCAACGTGCTCGGGATCAGTCTTGCAAACTCTCTGTTCCTCGCCGTCTTCGTCCATAGTAGCCCTTTTTGTTAATGTCCAATCACCCCAGTCGTGGGTATGAGAAGGATCAACAGGCTTAGTTTCAGGTTCTGTGGGCTTGTCGGTCTGAGGCTGAGTTTCGGCCTCGGTGGGCTTATTGGTCTGGGGCTCGGTCTGAGGCTCAGTGGTTTCTTCCGTACTGAGAGTATAATCGTAGGAAATCGCTAGAGAATCACTTTCATTATAACCGCTTCTCGACGCAACGGTCGCTTCGCTGCCGTTAATAGTAGCGGTGGAATTATTAAAGATGTAGCCGTCCG
>ONPH01000085.1 GCA_900319655.1 uncultured Eubacteriales bacterium | reverse complement strand
TCCTCCTAAAATTGATCGTTCATCCGAGAATATTTAAATCTCAGTACAATAATTATACAATAAAAGTTACAAAACTTCAATACTTTTTCAAATTTTTTGACTGGATAATTTCACAATTATCTGTTCTCAGAATTGTAAGTTTTTAACACTAATAGGCATGCCGCCGCGGTTTATGTTATTCTCCGGCTTATTTCAGCATGGATAAAACGGTGTCCTTTACAATCGCGAGCGCTTCTGTTATCTTGCTCTCGTCCTTGGCTCCCGCCATCGCCATGTCGGGCTTGCCGCCGCCGTTGCCGCCTGCAGCCTGAGCTACCGCCTTAACAACCTTGCCTGCGAGCACGCCTTTGGCTACTGCCTCCTTGCCGCAAGCCGCCGCAAAGGTTACCTTGCCTTCGTTTGCCGCCGCGAGGACGATTACCGTTGAACTGTCTTTATCCCTCGCCTTTTCGCACATATCGCGGAGCACGTCGGCTGTTGCGCCCTTTACGCTGCCTGTAACGATTTTTACGCCACCGGCTTCCTCGGCGTTTTCGAGAATTCCGTCGAGCTGATATGCCGCGAGCTTTGAGTTGAGGTCGGCAATCTCGCGCTGCTGCTCCTTGATAAGCTGAGCCGCCTTTGTCGCGCCCTCAACAATCGCCTTGGGATTTGTGAGCTTAAGCGCTCCCGAAGCGCCCATAAGCGCCGCGCTGAGCTTGTTGATATAATCGAGCACGCCGTAGCCGGTGAGAGCCTCAATTCTTCTTACGCCTGCGGCTACCGAGCCTTCCTGACGAATTCTGAACAGTCCGAGGTTTGAGGTGTTCTTAACGTGAGTACCGCCGCAGAATTCAACCGAGAAGTCGCCTGCGCTTACTACGCGGACAACGTCGCCGTACTTTTCACCGAACAGAAGGTCTTGAACCTCAATAAGCTCCTTGGCTGTCAGAGCTTCAAAGTGAGTGAAGTCAAAACGAACATAGTTGTCTGTTACGAGCTGACCTGCCTGCTGAACGTGATTGCCGAGAACCTGACGGAGCGCGCTCTGCAGAAGGTGAGCCGCGGTGTGATTGCGCATAATGTTCTCGCGCCTTTTTTTGTCAACCGCCGCTTTTACGGTCTCACCGACGGTAATTCCGCCGTCCTTAACGAGGCAGGAATGAATATAGATATTGCCCGAGGCGTCCTTGGTGGTGTTATCAACCTCAATCTGAGCGCTGCCGGCGGTGATTACGCCTGTGTCGCCCACCTGTCCGCCGCTCTCGGCGTAGAACGGAGTTTTGTCGAGCACGAGAACTACGCTCTCGCCCTCGCCTGCGGTTTCTACACGCTCGCCGTCCTTGACGATTGCGGCAATCTTTGCCTCGCACTCGAGGTCGGTATAGCCGACAAATTCGGTCTTTTCGACATCCGAAAGGTCGGTTGAATCGCTGATCCAAGCGTCTGCGCCTGCGTTTTTACGGGCGTCGCGCGAACGCTTTTTCTGCTCCTTAAGGAGCTCCTGGAAACGCTCTACGTCTACCTCAATTCCCTTTTCAGCCAAGATTTCTCTTGTCAGGTCAATCGGGAAGCCGTAGGTGTCGTTGAGCTTGAACGCATCCTCGCCGCTGATAGTCCTAATCTCGCTCTGCTCCATGATGTTCCGGAGCATTTTAAAGCCCTGGTCGATGGTCTTTGCGAAGCTTTCCTCCTCAACGCGGATAACCTTTGTGATAAACTCGCGCTTTTCGTCAAGCTCGGGATACGCTTTGAGGTTTTCGTTGATTACGGTATCGCAAACCTTGTAGAGGAACAGCTCATGATAGCCGAGAAGTCTGCCGTGACGCGCCGCGCGTCTGAGAAGTCTGCGCAGAACGTAGCCCTTGCCCTCGTTTGAAGGCATAACGCCGTCGCCAATCATAAAGGTTGTGCTGCGGATATGGTCGGTGATTACGCGCAGCGAAACGTCGCTTTTTTCGCCGTCGCCGTAGTTAACGCCGGTGATCTTGCTGATGTGCTTCATAATGTTCTGAACGGTGTCTACAAGGAAGAGGTTATCTACGCCCTGAATTACACACGCCAAGCGCGCAAGCCCCATACCTGTGTCGAGATTGGGATGTTCAAGCGGAGTGTAGTTGCCCTTGCCGTCGTTGTCGAACTGGGTAAATACGAGGTTCCAGACCTCAACGAAGCGGTCGCACTCGCAGCCAACGTGACAGTCGGGCTTGCCGCAGCCTTTTTCGGGACCGCGGTCAAAGTAAATTTCGGAGCATGGACCGCACGGACCTGAGCCGTGTTCCCAGAAGTTGTCCTCTTTGCCGAGGCGAACCATATGCGACGGATCAACGCCGACTTCCTTTGTCCAAATATCAAAGGCTTCGTCGTCGTCCTGATAGATAGAAACGTAGAGCTTGTCCTCGGGCATTTCGAGAACCTTAGTGAAGAATTCCCACGCCCATGCGGTAGCCTCGCGCTTAAAATAATCTCCGAACGAGAAGTTGCCGAGCATTTCAAAGAATGTGCCGTGACGCGCGGTGAAACCTACGCGCTCGATATCGGGCGTTCTGATACACTTTTGGCAGGTGGTAACGCGCTTGCGCGGAGGAGTTACCTCGCCTGTGAAGTACTTTTTCATGGGAGCCATACCGCTGTTGATAAGCAGAAGACTGTTGTCGTCCTTTGGAACGAGCGAAAAGCTGGGCAGTCTGAGACAGCCCTTTGACTCGAAGAACTCGAGGAATTTTTCTCTAAGCTCGTTTAGTCCTGTCCATTGCATTTTGATTACTCCTTAGTATATGATTATAATGTTTTGTATATTTTTTCGTCACACTGTAGGGACAACCCTTGCGGTTGCCCACGGGCGGACACACTGGTACACCCCTACAATAAAAATTTATTGTTCGCGTTTACGTCTTAAAACCGAGCCTGCCGGAACGGGAAGGTCGGATTTCATTGTGAGTATCTGCTTGGGATGAGGCGCGCTTTCAACCTGCTCGCCGTCCTCGTTTGTAAGCGAGATGCACTTTACGTTGTACGGAACTCCGCCGGGCGGAAGAATGTCGAGCGTGTCGCCTACGCAGAATTTGTTGCGCTGGGAGATTACTGAGGTTGTGTCGTCAATGCTCTCCTCGCAGAACGCCGCGGCGTCGTAGTGGCGGATATAGCCGCCGTTGTCTGTGGTCTGCCCGGGCTCGTAGCCGAAGTAAAAGCCTGTGCTGTACTCGCGGTGGCTGATTTTTTCAAGCTCCTCTTTAATCCACGGCTTTAGCTTGAAGTTTTCGCCCTCGGCGTAAAAATCATCGACCGCGTGGCGGTAGGCGTTGGTCGTAACCGCCGTGTAGTAGGACGACTTTGCCCTGCCCTCGATTTTGAAGCTCGATACGCCTGCCGCGACAAGCTCGGGGATATGCTCTATCATACACATATCGCGCGAATTATAGAGGTAGGTTCCGCCGTCGAATTCCTCGACCGGAAAGAACTGCCCCTCGCGCTTTTCTTCATAAAGATGATACTTCCAGCGGCACGGCTGGGCGCAGTCGCCGTGGTTGGCGTCCCTGCCCGTAAGGTAGCTCGATATCAGGCATCTGCCGGAGAATGACACGCACATCGCGCCGTGAACAAAGCACTCAATCTCGAGCTCCTTGGGAGTTTTTGCGCGGATTTCCGCGATATCGGAAAGCGGAACCTCCCTTGCCATTACCACCCTTGACGCGCCCAAATTATACAGCGCGTTGGCGGTTGCATAGTTGGTAACGCCTGCCTGGGTTGAAATATGGATTGCAACCTTCGGCGCGTAGCGCTTTGCCATTTCGAGCACGCCGGGGTCGGCTATAATCAGCGCGTCAACGCCGATATCCTGAGCAAATTCGAGGAAGGACGGCAGAGCTTCGAGCTCGCTGTTCTTCGGGAGAATATTGCAGGTCACGTGGATTTTTTTGCCCATTGAGTGGGCTAAATCACACGCTTTTTTCAGGTCGTCCCTGTCAAAATTCTTTGACGACGACCTCATTCCGAACATCTTACCCGCAAGGAACACCGCGTCCGCGCCGAAATCAAGCGCGGCTTGCAGACATTCAAAATCGCCTGCGGGAGATAAAATTTCAGGCTTATTCATCACTTAATATACTCCAAATTAGCCTCGTGCTCACCGATAGTGGAAGCGTAGTACGCCTTGCCGTTGCTGTCGTGGCAGAAGTAGTAATAGCTTGAATCATACGGATTGAGCGCCGCCTTGATTGCCTCCATACCGGGGTTACAAATCGGTCCGGGCGGAAGTCCGGTGTTGTCGTAGGTATCGTAACGGCTCTTATAATTCGCCGCAATCTCGGCAGGAAGCTTGTCCTTACTGCGGTAGGGGTAGTACTTTGTCGAGTCAAGTCCGAGGGACGATACGCCCTCGCTGCTGTCGGCGTTAAGGCGGTTGTGAAGGATTGAGGAGATATAGTACATATCGTCCGAATCCGCCGCCTCTGCCTGGATGATTGAGGCTATTGTCATAATCTCGTCGAGCGTGTAGCCGTCGTCGGATTTTTCGAGCATTTTATTGACTGATGTGAGCTTTTCATAACCGTCGAACGCCTGCTTTTCAGCCATACGCTTCTCGTAGTTATTGAGAATTTTATAAATAATGCTTGCGGGATCCTCGTTTACATAGAACTCGTATTTATCAGGATAGAGGTAGCCTTCGAGCTTGTAATAACGCTCGCCGGGGTTTTTGATGTTCTTTAAGAAGTCGAAATCGTTGTCGAACTTTGAAGAATTGCAGAGCTGTAAAAACTCCGCCTTGTTGCCGAGCGCTCCGCCCTCTTCAAGCTTGTCCGCAATCTCGAGGACGCTTTGTCCCTCGATGATTGTTACCTCAATGGTATCGGTACGGTTTGAAGTTCCCTGCAGGTTGGTAATAATCGCCTGATAGTCCATATTCTTTTTGAGCTCATATGTGCCC
Source organism: uncultured Eubacteriales bacterium (assembly GCA_900319655.1). GTDB lineage: Bacteria > Bacillota > Clostridia > Oscillospirales > Acutalibacteraceae > Ruminococcoides. Next base: position 1,464 of record ONPH01000085.1, on the reverse strand, counting down.
TGCGAGAAGGTGTTGTTCTTAGTCACCATAGCGTAGAGCTTAAAATATGTGGGCTCACCGATTACTCCGCTGTTTTTGAGAGCGTCGGTAACCGTGCCGATGTCCGCGTCCTTGGGAACCTGAACGGTTACGGTGGAATCGTCCTTGCGGTTAATTGCAAGCAGGTCGTTCATTCCCGTGATTAAAAACGCTCCGAGAGCCGCCGCGATAATCAGCACCGAAACTATCCATGCAATTCTGAAAATTCTGCGGTTACGCTTGTTACGCGCCTTGAGCTCGCGCTTTTCTTGCCTTTGACGCTTTTTGAGCGACCTTTTAGACTCGCGCGCAATTTGGTCTTTAACCTCTTCTCCGCTGTAGGAGCTGATTTCCTCGGGCTCCGACGAGCCGTAAGACGTGCCGTCGTCGTCGTAATTGTCGCGGATATTGAGCTTAAAGTTCTCCGCCTTTCTGCGGCGCTGTTCTTCAAGTCCGTGGTTATTATTGTCTGTACTCATATACTCATTCCTTTACCGGATTGCGGTTGACAAACCTCTCGGTTACGAGGATATCAACCGGTCTGTCGTATACTCCCTTTGGGAGGGTATTTTGTGTGCATTTATAGTAACAGATTCCGGCGGTTGTTCCGCCGAAGCTCTGCAAAAACCTGTCGTAATAGCCTTTTCCGAAGCCGATTCTGTAGCCCTGGTAGTCAAAGCACAGCCCCGGGACAAGGCAAAGCCCTGAGGAATAGTCCTCTGCCCTTTCGCATTTTTCGGGCACCGGCTCTAATATGCCGAACTTTCCGCGCGATAAGCCGGAGCGTGAATTTATGTAGTAAAAATCCATCTCTCCGCTGACTTCTCCGCACTTAGGAACGGCTACGCGCTTGCCGTTTTTAAGCGCGTCGTCGATTACCGCCGAGGTGTCGCACTCGATTTCTCCCGACACAAAAGCAAACAGCGTTTGGCAGGACTTATATTCATCAAGCTGTAAGATTTGCTCTGTCAGCCTGCTGTCAAGCGATGATTTGAGCTGCGGCGGCATTGACTGCCTTATGCGGCGGTACTTTGCCCTGAGCTCGCGCTTGCGCTGTCTGACGTTTATCAGAGGCATTGCATATCCTCAATCACCTTATCCGCATCGTCCTTCGAAAGCGCCTTTGCGACAATCGCGTGGCCGAATTCTACCGCGCAGCCTGCGCCCTTTGCGGTGATTACGTTGCCGTCGGTCTCGGTGTGGGCGGCGGTGTACTCTGCGCCCTTGAGCTCCTTTTCAAAGCCGGGGAAGCAGGTGGCTTTTTTGCCGTCTAAAAATCCGAGATGGCCTAAAATTGAAGGTGCGGCGCAGATTGCGGCAACAATTTTGCCCTCATCATAGCAGCGCTTAACACAATTAATAACTCTTTCGTCGTTTTCAAGGTTAACCGTTCCGGGCATTCCGCCGGGAAGGATCACTCCCTCGATTTCGCCGTAGTCGATATCG
>ONPH01000122.1 GCA_900319655.1 uncultured Eubacteriales bacterium | reverse complement strand
CTACTTTGCCGCTACCTCGCGTTACGGCGAGCCCAAGGACTTGATGTACCTTATCGACCGCTGCCACCAGGAAGGCATCGGCGTTATCCTCGACTGGGTTCCTGCTCACTTCCCCAAGGACGCTCACGGTCTCGGCCGCTTTGACGGCACAGGCTGCTACGAGTATGAGGACTGGAGAATCGGTGAGCACAAGGAGTGGGGCACATACATCTTCAATTACGGCCGTTATGAGGTAACAAGCTTCCTCGTTTCTTCCGCTATGTTCTGGATTGAGAAGTACCATATCGACGGCATCCGCGTTGACGCCGTTGCCTCAATGCTTTACCTCGACTACAACCGTAAGGACGGCGAGTGGATTGCCAACGCTTACGGCGGACGTGAGAACCTCGTTGCCGTTGACTTTATCCAGAAGCTCAACAACGTTGTTCATATGTTCCATCCCGACGTAATGATGATTGCTGAGGAAAGCACAGCTTGGCCGAGCGTTACACGCTACCCGATCGAGGGCCTCGGACTCGGCTTTGACTATAAGTGGAACATGGGCTGGATGAACGATATGCTCAGCTACATCAGCCTTGATCCGCTGTGGAGAAATTACCACCACGACACGCTGACCTTCAGCATGGTTTATGCGTTCTCCGAGAACTTTATGCTGCCTATCTCGCACGACGAGGTAGTTTACGGCAAGGGCTCTCTTATCAATAAAATGCCCGGCGACTACGACCAGAAGTTCCAGGGTGTAAGGGGCTTTGTGTCATACATGATGGCTCACCCCGGCAAGAAGCTGATGTTTATGGGCAGCGAAATCGGCCAGTTTGACGAATGGAACGCCAACGAGCAGCTCCAGTGGAATCTGCTGAGCTACGACAAGCACCGTCAGCTCAACGACTTCTTCAAGGCTGCCAATAAGTTCTACCGCGACACACCGGCTATGCACGAGAACGACTATGACTGGAACGGCTTCCAGTGGGTAGCTCTCGACGACTATCAGAACAGCGTTATCGCGTTCAGACGTATTGCCGAGGACGGCAGCGAAATCCTCTGCGTATGTAACTTCCAGCCCGTTACCCGTGAGAACTACCGCGTAGGTGTTCCGGTTTACGGCGTATATCAGGAGGTATTCAACTCCGAGGCTGAGGAGTTCGGCGGTACAGGTATCGGCAACCCCGGCGACATCAAGGCTAAGAACGAGAAGGATCACGAGCTCGATTATCACATTGTGCTTACACTTCCGCCGCTCGGCGTTTGCTACTATAAGCTCGTAAAGGAAATGCCCGTTCCCAAAAAGCGCGGCAGAAAAAAGAAAGCCGAAACCGCTCCCAAGGCAGAGGAAGTAAAGGCTGAGGAAACCAAGGCTGAGGAAGTTAAGACCGAAGAAGCCAAGGTAGAGGAAGCACCTGCCGAGGAAGCAAAAGCAGAGGCTTGATTTAACGATTAATAATTAACAATTAACAGTAGTGGCAGTCTTTCGGCTGCCGCTGCTTTTTTTGCAGAACACAGATTTAAAGCCTCCCCCCAACGCTTGTTTTCGGGGAATTCCCCTGTTAGGGAAATATTGTCAACTTAAGAGATTATTGCATACTTATCCTTGACATTGTAGGGGAGCACCTATGTGTGCTCCCGAGAGCGTTCAATTTAAGTTTTATGTCCTATCAAGTTTTTCAGCGTGAACAAACGTAAGGTTCTCGCGGGCGGACATTTCAGTCCGCCCCTACAAAAAACTAAGTTGACAACATTGCCCTAACGGAAACTTGCCCCTGCAAAAAAAGCAAATGAAGTCATTTTTTTACCGATTAATCTTGACATCGCGACGGCGCACTGCTATATTTAAAACAGTACAATACACTGCGGTAGAGGAAGATATTATGAAGCTAAGCAACAAAACTGCCAACATTATTTTAGCGCTGATTATAATAATCAGCCTGGGTATCAGCACGGCTTTTATGTTCACAAAGCAGGGCTATCACGAGGACGAGCTGTTGACCTACAACCTCGCTAACTCCTCAAAACAGCTCAATACCGAGGGCTGGAACTCGCCCGAGGACTTTAACGAATACCTCGCCGCGACCGAGCCGCACCTCTTTGATTACGCGCAGGTTTATCAAAACCAGATTATCGACGCATCGCATCCGCCGTTTTATTACGCGCTGGTGCACACGGTCTGCTCGTTGTTCCCAAATATGTTCAACAAGTGGCTCGCCTACGCCGTCAACCTGGTGATGATGACGATTTCGCTGATTTTGCTGTTCAATATCGGCAAGCGCGTCACGGACAACAACCTCTACGCGCTCATCGCGACAGGGGGGTATGCGTTCAGCATAGCGTGCATTACCACGACGATTTACCTGAGAATGTACGCCACCCTCACAATGTTTGTGCTGGCGTTTATCTACCTGACAATCAAGCTTTTCGACCGCGGCAGGTATGTCAAATTCTTCGAATTCATACCGCTTTTGCCGATCGTAATCCTCGGAATTTTAACGCAGTACTACTTCATAATGTGCGCCGGACTAACCGGACTTGTGTTCCTGATTTTGCAAATCAAGCGCAAAAACGCAAAGTCGCTTATACTATATATAATAACCGCCTTTATCGGCGCGGCAATCGCGCTGATTGTCTATCCCTTTATAATAGAAAACGTGCTCGGCGGCAACCGCGGACTCGGTTCGCTGAATATCTCGATTGACGCTATCACGATTGTGACATATTTTGCGTACAAGCTCGGCACTTACGTTCAGATTTTGGCAAAGGATTTGTTCCTCGGTCAGGCTTGGCTGCTCGGACTTTGCACGCTTTTGGCAATCGGCTTCGGAATTTTCTTCCGCTTTGTAAAGAAACGCAAGCTTCCGCCCAAATCGCTCTTTGTTGTTGTTCCGGGGCCGGCGTACTTCTTCATAATCGCCATGCTCTCGCCGTTCAACAGCGACCGATACGTTATGGCGGCGCTTCCGCTGATTTCGATGATGTACATCTTCGCGTTCATCAGAATTTTCAGCCTTTTCAACAACAGCAAGGTCAGGGTGATTCTCCCGGTCATCGTGATGCTTGCAAGCGCTCTCGGCTTTGTGTTTGTAACTCCGTACTACCTCTACGGCAAGACAAGCCTCAACAATCCGCAGACGAAAAACTGCCTGTTTGTCGGCACGGATATGCTCGAATGGAACAAGTGCATTGACAAGTTTATGCTCTATGACGACACCATGATTGTTCAGACCTCGGATATGTCTCCGACTCTCGGTGCGGAGCTTGAGGACTTCGCAACTAAGCGCGGAGTAATTACCAACGGAAAAATCACCGCCTTTGCCGACGCTTATATGAACACCGGCAACTTTGACCAGACAAAGGCCGACAGCATTACGCGGATTTCAAAGGATTCCGAGCTTAAATCGCTCGACGAGGTTACGGTATATATCTCGCGCCTTGCGGACAAGCAAAAGGTGATTGACTATATCAAGCAGAACACTCAGTTTAAAAACGCTGAGCTGATTCAGGCCGACTACAGCTTTGACGAATTTTATAACTGGTACGACTATTTTGTAGAGACAGAATCCTATTGTAACGTTTACAGGTTCTACAAATAAGGGGGAAGTTATGGATAAATCTGACAGAAAAAATGCCGTCGGCGTTGCCTTTTCGGGAGGCGGCCTGCAAGGAATCGCCCATATCGGAGCGGTCAGGGCTTTGCACGAGCTCGGACTGTTTCCGCAGTATGTCTCTGGCACAAGCTCGGGCTCTGCTATGGCGGCGCTTGTTGCCATGGGCTGTAACGCGAGGGAGATGACCGACTTTGCCGAGCGTTACTGGGAGGTTCTGTCGGACTTCAGCCCGATTCCGATTGTCACCCAGCTTGCCACGCTTAAATTTAACAAAAAGACCGACAAGGACGGACTTAAGGACGGCGAGGTAATCTCGAACGTAATCCGCGAGGCGATGGATTCAAAGGGCATAATCGGCTTTGAAAATCTGCCGGTTAACCTCTCAATTTGCACAAACGACACCTACACCATGGACGAGTGCATTTTCACGACCGAAAAAGAGGACATCCATCGGGAGCGGCGCTCCGCTTGAGCTCGCGGTCAGGGCGAGTATGACCTTCCCGGGAATTTACACCACCTGCAATTATAAGGGCTACAACTTTATCGACGGCGGCTCAAAGGACAACCTGCCGGTTCAGGTGCTAAAGGATATGGGCGTCGGCAAGGTGCTCGCAATCGGCTTCGACGTCTCGGCGTATAAGCCCGAAACCGGACTTGACGGACTGATGAAGGTCGTGTGGAGAGCGCTTGACCTCTATTCAATCGACAAAACGCGAGAGTCGATGAAGCTGGCGGACTACTGCGTGCAGATAAAAAACAGCAACACTGCGATTTTCTCAATGGAAAACTTCTCCCTCACAATCCAGGAGGGCTACGACTGCGTTATGGAGCATAAGGACGAGCTGGTAAGGTTGTTTAAGTAATAAGTAATAAGGAAAAATGCCTGCTTGAATGAAGCAGGCATTACTATTAAAGTACATTTAAAGCCTCCCCCGACACTCAAATATTGAGTTTCGGGGGAGGCTTAAAAATGGCGTGCAAATTAAAATTCCGCATAATATTGATTCATTCGGGAATCGGTTTATCAAATAAAACCGGCTTATGTTCCCGACCGAAATTTTCCATTATCAATTATCAATTTTCAATTAATATTTTACCTTCTCCGCAATATACGCGCTGAGTTCTTCAATCTTAACGCGCTCCTGCTGCATTGTGTCTCGGTCGCGGACGGTTACGCAGCCGTCGTCAACCGACTCAAAGTCGTAGGTAACGCAGAACGGCGTGCCGATTTCATCCTGACGGCGGTAACGCTTGCCGATTGAGCCTGTCTCGTCAAAGTCAACCATAAAGTCCTTGGCGAGCATTTCCTGAACCTCGGCAGCCTTGTCGCTGAGCTTCTTAGAGAGCGGAAGCACCGCTGCCTTAAACGGAGCAAGAGCCGGGTGGAAGCGCATAACAACGCGCGAATCCTTCTCGTCGATCTGCTCCTCGTCATAAGCCTCAACAACGATCGAGAGGAAAAGTCTCTCTACGCCGAGCGAAGGCTCGATAACGTAGGGAATATATCTCTCGTTTGTGGTCGGGTCAAAGTAATCGAGGTCCTTACCGCAGGTCTTGCTGTGCTGGGTGAGGTCGTAGTCGGTTCTGTCGGCAATACCCCAAAGCTCGCCCCAGCCGAAGGGGAAGAGGTACTCAAAGTCGGTAGTCGCCTTGGAGTAGAAGCTGAGCTCCTCCTTTTCGTGGTCGCGGAGTCTGAGGTTCTCCTCTTTAATTCCGAGCGAATAGAGGAAGTCGCGGCAGAAGCTTCTCCAGTAATCGAACCACTCCAAATCGGTGTCGGGCTTGCAGAAGAACTCAAGCTCCATCTGCTCAAATTCGCGCACACGGAAGATGAAGTTGCCGGGAGTAATCTCGTTTCTGAACGATTTACCAATCTGCGCAACGCCGAACGGAACTTTTTTACGTGTGGTTCTCTGAATATTCTGGAAGTTTACAAAAATACCCTGCGCGGTCTCGGGGCGGAGGTACAGCTCGTTTTTGGTGTCCTCGGTAACGCCCTGGAAGGTCTTAAACATCAGGTTAAACTGGCGGATGTCAGTAAAGTTGTGCTTTCCGCAGTTGGGGCAGGGAATCTGCTTTTCATTAATATAGTCGGTCATCTGCTGATTTGTCCAGCCTGCAACGCTTGTGCCGTCAAAGTCCTCGATAAGATTGTCGGCGCGGTGACGGGTTTTGCACTCCTTGCAGTCCATCAGCGGATCGGAAAATCCGCCCAGATGTCCCGAGGCGATCCAGGTCTGGGGGTTCATAAGAATTGCGGAGTCAAGACCAACGTTGTACTTGTTCTCCTGCACAAACTTTTTAAGCCAAGCCTGCTTGATGTTGTTTTTAAGCGCCATACCGAGCGGACCGTAATCCCAGGTATTGGCGAGTCCGCCGTAAATCTCAGAGCCGGGATATACAAAGCCTCTGCCCTTGCAGAGCGCAACGATTTTTTCCATTGTCTTTTTGGAGTTCTCCATAAACGTACCTCGTTTCTATATTTAAATAGTATACAATAGAAATTTTACATTCAAAACGCGCCGTTGTCAAGCCTTATTTGCCCAAAGCGCCGTGTTTATGCGGTAAACGCCCTGTTTGCCGTCGCTTTAATAATTTACCGGCAATATCTCCGAGGCAAAATGACAAAACGGAAAGAAATACTTTTGTTAATAATAACGTTATTTTCCTAAAAAAACATTACAATATTTCTAAAAAAGACTTGTAATGCTGTAATTTTTGATATATAATGTAATTACTCAAAATATGAGTTATTTAAGAAAAGGAGGACTATTCGAAATGAAAAAGTCAACAAAGTTCGTCAGCTTGTTGCTCGCGGTAATGCTCACAGTTTCCACATTTGCAGGAATCGCTGTGTTCCCCGTTAGCGCCGGCGAAGGCGGCGAACAACGCGTTTATTTCCGTTTTCCTGACGAAAGTGTCTGGACGCACAAGGGATTAAAGAATGACCCCAGAAGCGGCAAAGGTAGTGTTTTTTGCTATGCTTACGCTATCTACGGTAACTCTAAGCCCTATGCGTTAGGATGGAAGACAAGAACTACACAGTGCTATTTTGTCAAAGATGACCCAACCCTGTACTACTTCGATCTTAACAGTATCGCAGACAAGGGACCCATCGAGGACGGCGCTGACTACGGTATCATCTTCTCAACCGGTGCCGCAGGACAGAACCAGACCTGCGACCTCAACCTCACAACCGAATGCATCGGTCATACGGTAATTGTTACTCCGTTCAACGGCGTGGTTGACCGTGAGAACGCTGCGGACTCTAATAAGAGAGACCACTATGCTACTTGGGAAGGTATGTCAGATCCTTACGGACCGAAGGCTACTATTTCTTCACTCGGCGCTCTTATGCCCGGTTACTTCCCGGCAAACCAGCCCCACGCTCAGCAGCTTTCAAACTCTCTTAAGCAGTACCTTACCAACCCCAAAAACAACCCGTGCTTCCAGTACGAGAATAACATGAAGCTTTGCGAGGCTCTTAAGGTTACTCCCCAGGAAGTTTACGACCAGTATCTTGCAGATAACAAGGACAACATCAAAGGCGAGCCCGAGACCGACAAAAGCGTTCCCTGCCCCTTCTATCGTTATATGTACATCAACGATCAGGAGAAAGAGGTAGAGGGCAAGCTCGCTGCTCCCGAGTACGTTAGAGAGGTTCTCGGCATTTCGGACGAGGAGCCCACAACTGAGCCCGTAGTTACTGAAGAGCCCACAACCGAGCCTGTAGTAACAGAAGAACCCACAACAGAGCCCGTAGTTACAGAAGAGCCCACAACCGAGCCCGTTGCTACAGAAGAGCCCACAACTGAGCCCGTAGCTGCATCAACCTACACAGTAGCAGGT
>ONPH01000049.1 GCA_900319655.1 uncultured Eubacteriales bacterium | reverse complement strand
TAATTTTGTTGTTCAAATAATCACGCCCTGCCAAACTGATTTTCAATCTCGGATTTTTTCATGGTAACGCAAATCGGTCTGCCGTGCGGGCAGTATCTGATTTGCGGATTTTTTTCAAGCGTTTTAATAAGCTCAATGAGCTCGTCGGCGCTGTTCCTGTTGCCTGCCTTTACCGCGCTTCTGCAAGCGACATTTGCGTAAAACCAATCCATTTTCTCGGTGTAAATATCGGTCTTGCCCTGCGCGATATAACCTGCCATCTCGGTTATGCAGTCAGGTATTTCAGCCGCGTCGATATACTGCGGAGCGCTTCTGACAATCACAGTTGAATTGCCGAAGTCCTCAACGTCAAACGAACAGTCGGAGAACATTTGCAGATTATTAATCGCCGCGTCGTATTCGTTTTTGCCGAGGGTTACGGTGACAGGCTGCAAAAGAATTTGCGCGGAAGCGCCTGCCTTTTCCGCTTTGAGCTTTTCGTAAATAATTCTCTCGTGAGCGGCATGCTTGTCGATGAGAATCATCTCTTTTTTGTTTTTCTCGACGATTATATATGTGTCAAACAGTTCGCCGATGTACTTAATCTCATCCTCCTGCTCATCAAGCAGAGTGGGAATTGAATTGTGATTTTCGGTAACGGTCAGCTCACTGTTGTTTTCAATATCAAGCTTTTGCTGAACAAAGTCTGTTTCGGGCTCTGCCTCAATTGTTTCTTCCTCGAAATCGGGGGCAATCAGCGGAATTTGCTTTTCCTCTCTCGCCTTTGCCTTGAATTCCTCAATCTTCTGCTCTTTGAGCTTTTCGTTTCTGACAGCCTGCTTTGAGTAAATCTCAAACGGATTGTCGTTGTCGGACACTTTGAGATTGTCAATATCTGGCTTAAAGTCGAGCTCTGAGATAATATCGCTTTTAGGCTCGGGCTGAACAGGCTTTTTGTCAGGCGTAATCTGAGTCTTTGCCTTTTCTTCCTTTTGAATGATATATCCGCCGCTTGTGAACGGATTGAATTTTTTAATATCGTTAAAAGCGGTGTTATTCTTAAAGGTCACCTGCTTTTTGTTGTCGTTTTTAAGGAGCGCGGACTTTACGCCGTGATAAACCGCGTCGAAAACAGGGCGTTCGTTAACAAAACGCACCTCAATTTTTGCAGGGTGAACGTTAACGTCGATCACCTCAAACGGAACGGTGATGTTTAGCACACAGGACGGAAACTTTCCGACCATAATCGAGCCCTTAAACGCTTCCTCAATAGCCGCCATAGCGGTTCTTGACTTAACGTAACGTCCGTTAATAAAGAAATTCTGCATATTGCGGTTTGGGCGCGAGTGAACAGGCTTTGAAACATAGCCTGAAATTTTTACGGAATTCAGCTCATAATCGACAGGGATTAAGCCGTTTGCAAATTCTCTGCCGAATACGGAATAGATTGCCGATAGCAGCTTGCCGTCACCAAAGGTCTTAAGCGACTGCTTGCCGTCGCGGATATATGTAAACGCGATTTCGGGATGTGAAAGCGCTGTTTTGTCAACTATATTAGAAACGCTGATACCCTCGGAGACGTCCTTTTTAAGGAACTTTGCCCTTGCAGGGATGTTGTAGAACAAATCGCGGATAATAAAAGTTGTTCCGACAGGACAGCCTGCGTCGTCGAGAGAAATTTCCTCGCCGCCTTCAATAATATAACTTGTTCCGACGTCCTCGCTTACGTTCCTCGTAATCAGCTGGAGCTTCGACACCGCGCTGATTGAAGCGAGAGCCTCTCCCCTGAATCCAAGGGTAGAAATATTGTTAAGGTCGTTTTCATACTTAACCTTACTTGTGGCGTGGCGGAGGAACGCGACCTTTACATCGTCGCGCGCAATTCCGCAGCCGTCGTCAGTGACGCGCATAAAGGTAGTTCCGCCGTTTTTGATTTCAACGGTAATGTTCTTCGCGCCTGCGTCTATTGAATTTTCTATCAGCTCCTTGATTACGGAAGCAGGTCTTTCAACGACCTCGCCTGCCGCGATAAGCTCTGCAACGTGCTTGTCAAGAACATTAATAACTCCCAATGCTGTCACCTGCCTTTAACGGTGTTGTCTAAATCATATTTTTTAGTTCGTATAGTAAATTCATAGCCTCAATCGGTGTTAAGGTGTTGAGGTCAACGTTTTTAATTTTATCAATAACCGGACTTTGCGCAACTCCCAAAAGCGAAAGCTGTGCGTCCTCGTCGGGGTTTGACTTTTTAACAACGGTCTCTGCCCTGCCGCTTTCGAGCTCGGCTAAAATTTCCTTTGCCCTGCCGATAATCGTATTCGGCACGCCTGCAAGCTTTGCAACCTCAATACCGTAGCTGTCGTCGGCTCCGCCGGGAACAATCCTGCGCAGGAAGGTGATGTCGTCGCCGCGCTTTTTAACGGCAATGTTGTAGTTTTTAACGCCGTCGAGCAAATCTTCCATAACCGTGAGCTCGTGATAGTGAGTTGCGAACAAGGTCTTTGCGCCGAGTTTTTTCTTGTCGGCGCAGTATTCGAGCACAGCACGCGCTATGCTCATACCGTCAAAGGTCGAGGTACCTCTGCCGATTTCATCCAAGATAAGCAGACTTCTTGAAGTCGCGCTCTTGACGATATTCGCGACTTCGTTCATCTCCACCATAAAGGTTGACTGTCCCGAAGCCAAATCATCGGAAGCGCCTACCCTTGTAAAAATGCTGTCCACAATTCCGATTTGAGCGGATGAAGCAGGAACAAAGCTTCCGATTTGCGCCATCAAAACAATTAATGCAATCTGGCGCATATATGTAGACTTACCTGCCATATTCGGGCCGGTGATAATCGCCACGCGGTCGGATTTGTTGTCAAGGTTAACGTCGTTCGGAACAAACGAAGCGTTCTTAAGCAAAAGCTCAACAACAGGATGGCGCGAGTCCTTAATCTTAATCGCCGTCGATTGTGTAACATCGGGACGTACATAGCGGTTGTCGGAAGCGACATTCGCAAAGGAGTTAAGCACGTCCAAAGTCGCAATAGCCTTTGAGGTTCTCTGAATTCTCTCCAAGCTGTCGGCAACCTTCAGCCTGATTTCTTCAAAGAGCTTAAATTCAAGCGCTACCGAACGGTCCTTTGCCCCTAAAATTCTCGCCTCAACCTCTTTAAGGTCGGGGGTGATGTAACGCTCGCAGTTTGTAAGAGTTTGTTTGCGAATGTATGTATCAGGCACCATATTTTTATAGGAATTAGTAACCTCAATATAGTAGCCGAAAACTCTGTTATATCCAACCCTTAGCTTGGGAATTCCCGTAAGCTCCTTTTGCTCGGTTTCAATCTGAGCGAGGATATCCTTTGAGTTATTCATATCGTTGTTGATAACGTCAAGGTCGGAGTTATAGCCCTGCTTAATCATTCCGCCTTCCCTGATTGTAAAGGGCGGCTGTTCGACAATGGCGCTGTCGATAAGCGAGTGAATATCCTCGAGCAGGTCAATATTTTTATAAATCATCCTCAAATGCGATGCCTTGCACTCGCTTAAAAAGGATGAAATTTGCGGTAAATCCTTTACGGCTGAGCAGAGAGAACGCAAATCCCTCGCATTCGCAGAGCCGTAGACAATCTTTGTCATAAGTCTGTCGATGTCGAAAATGCCGGATAAATTCTCGGTTAGCTCCAAACGGAGAACCGTATTGTTGACAAGCTCCTCAACAGCGCTCTGACGGTTGTTGATTGTCGAAATATTCATCAACGGATGTTCAAGCCAAGAGCGGATAAGTCTCTTGCCCATCGCCGTCTTTGTCTTGTCGATTACCCAAAGCAGCGAACCGCGTTTTTCTTTGCTGAGCATAGTTTGAGTAAGCTCCAAATTGCGCTGGGTGTTGTAATCGAGCTTCATATACTGCGATTCGGAATAGGTGTCAATCTGATTAATGCGCTCAAGACCGTTCATCTGGGTTTCTTTGAGGTAATTAATCAAAGCGCCTACCGCGCAGATAACGTCGGGCTTGTCCTTAATTTTATCAAACTCATTACCGAAATGATTTGAAGCGGTCTTTGAGCAAAGAGTAAATCCGAACTTTTCGTCCTCGAGCAGTTCAACGCCTGCGGAAAGCTTTTGTTTAATAAAGCCCGGGAGTTGTTTAATCTCGATAATCTTTCCGCCGAGCAGAATTTCCTTGGGAGAGTAGCTTGAAAGCTGATTTATCAGTTTATTGTAGCTATCCTTACCGCTTATTTCGGTAGCGTTTAATTCTCCTGTAGAAATATCGCAAAAGCATACGCCGATGGTCTTATCCGAAGAATACAGACAGCAGATATAGTTATTCTTGCCTTCCTCGAGCATACTCTGCTCCATAACCGTACCGGGGGTGATTACGCGGATAACGTTGCGCTTAACAAGTCCCTTGGCGGCTTTTGGATCCTCGGTCTGCTCGCAGATTGCAACCTTGTAGCCGCGTGATACAAGCTTTGCGATATAGCCCTCGCAGCTGTGGAACGGAACTCCGCACATCGGAGCGCGTTCCTCCTGACCGCAGTCCCTACCTGTAAGTGTAAGCTCAAGCTCACGTGAAGCAGTCAAGGCGTCGTCGTAAAACATCTCGTAAAAATCACCGAGACGGTAAAACAAAATACAATCCTTGTTGGCTTCTTTAATTTCAAAATACTGCTGCATCATCGGGGATAACTGAGCCATTAGCCTACACTCCTTTCGAAATTTTTATCTAATGAATTATCAGCCGCAGCCGCCGCAGGTTGAGCAGCTGCCTGTGCAGTTCTCATCGTAATCGGCAGTCTCGGGATCTCCGCCCTCTGAGCTCTGAGAAATAATAGCGTTAACGCGATTGATTACCTTGTCAAACTCGCCCTTAGCCTCGTTATATGCAATCATATGCTCGTTGGACATAATCTGCGAATAAACCTCGCGCATATCTGTGTTGAGCTTGTTGAGCTTGTCCTGATCTCTGTCCTTTTTCTGAGCTTCCTCGTTAATAGAAAGTCTTACGATATTAAACTGACCGATAAGGTTCTGAAGCTCTGCGTCAGCGTCGGCTTCGCTCTGAACCTTGTGCAGCTTAATGTAAGCCTCCTCCTGTTGAATTGCTTTTCCTAATTCTCTTGCAAGTGCTATTGTGTCCATAAATATACCTCCGTGTTTTAATTCTAAACAAGCTCGCCCTTTAATATCCAGTTTCGGGCGCTTGTGATTTTTGCTTTTTGGAATGTGCCTATCAGGTCTTTATCTCCGTTAAGCTCTACAATTATATTGCCGCTTGTACGGGCGTTTAATTCACCTGTTTTTTCTTTTACGCTCTCAATGAGCACCTTTTCGGTCTTGCCGACCATTGAGGAACAGCGCTTGGCGGCGATTTCCTCCTGAACGTCAAGCAGCTCTTGGAACCACTTGGATTTTTCCTCGGCAGAGATTGGATCGTCCATTTTCTCCGCAGGAGTTCCCGCTCTGGGAGAGAAAATAAAAGTAAATAAAGACGTAAACTCAACCTCGCGAATAAGCGATAAAGTCTCCTTAAAGTCCTCGTATGTTTCTCCCGGGAAGCCGACAATTATATCGCTTGTGAGCGAAACGTTCTCGATTTTCTCCTTGGCGTATGAGATAATATCAAGATACTTTTTGCGGTCGTAGTGGCGGTTCATCGCCTTTAATATCCTGTCCGAACCGCTTTGGAACGGCAAATGCAGGTGCTTAGAAATATGCTTCGACTGAGCAATAGCATCAATCAGCTCTTTTGAACAGTCCTTTGGATGGGATGTCATAAACCTCAACCAGTAATCGCCGTCGATGCTGTCAATCTCCGAGATGAGCTGAGCAAAGCTGACGGGGTTTTCAAGCGTTTTGCCGTAGGAATTTACGTTTTGACCGAGCAGGGTAATATCCTTGTAGCCGCTTAAAATCATATCGCGCGCTTCGGAAACGATAATATCCTTTTCTCGGCTTCTTTCCCTTCCCCTTACATACGGAACAACGCAGTATGTACAGAAGTTGTTACAGCCGTACATAATCGGGAGCCAGCCCTTGAAGTTACCGTCACGGTGGGTCGGAATTCCCTCGTAAATCTTTTTATCATCGTTGCCGCGCTCAAAAACACGCTTGCCGTTTACGAGCGAGCTGTACATAAGCTCGGGAAAATGGTGAAGCGAGTGAGTGCCGAACACAAGCCCTACAAACGGAAAGCTCTTGTAAATTCGGTTTGCAACATGCTCCTGCTCCATCATACAGCCGCAAAGAGCTATTAAAATCTGCGGATGTCTGCGCTTGAAATTCTTTAGCGCTCCGACGTTGCCGAAAACTCTGTCCTCGGCATGCTCCCTGACGGCGCAGGTGTTGAAAAGAATAAAGTCGGCATTTTCGGGTTCTTCCGTAAAATCAAAGCCCGATTTGCTGAGCATTCCCTTAATCTTCTCGCTGTCGGCGACATTTTGCTGACAGCCGTATGTGCGGACGAACGCGAGCGGTTTTACGCCGCGCTTGCGAATCTCCATAATTTCGGAGATAAGCTTCATATATTCAATTTGTTTTTCAGACAGTTTATCGGACTTAACAGTGTTAACAGCCAAATAAACGCCTCCTAACCCATTTTATCTATTATCCAAAGTATTATATCACAGATTGGAAGGCATTTCAATAACTTATCACCGTTTTATCACAATATTTTGAAAAAATGTATTAATACACCAACCGATTACCACCATATGTTGTGGGAATCTCCCCTACGATTACCGACTGAGCAAGCTCGTAATCCGTGTCGAAGGTCATTTCACCGCTGTGGTCGACAGAAGCTGTCACAATATGCGAGGAAATTATTAGGCGTATGTGGTGAATTGTCTGGTTGATTCCGGCGCTTTCAAATGTACTCTCGATTCTTGAATTGAAGTTTCCCGTCAAGCAAAAGGTCAGCGGAATTTGAGGACCGAGGTTTGATATTAACGTTAAGCCTGTAAACGCGCCGAGCGGTATTTCCATTTTTGAGTGCTTTATTTTCGCGACCTCATCCTGAGCGGACTTTGTAACAGCCGCCTTGAAAATATTGATATTCTTTGAGTTAGTCTCGATTGATTTCACACTGCCGTCACCTGAGTATTTTACAACGGCAAAATCACCGTAATCATAATCAAGCTCATTTAGAGTATTCTGCACTGCGTCGGACAGCGCGTCGGTCGTAATCTGACCTGCAAAGTTCACTATGTAATCCTGAGAAAAAACCGACGCCTTTCCCTCAAACGCACGAACAGCAAAAACAATAAGCATAGCCGCCGCGATTATCACGCAGTACAGTCTTAGTACCGCAAGCCCCGAACGGCGTTTTGTCCGTCTGTAAAGCAAAAAATCACCCCTCGTACATAATACACGAGAGGTGATGTTAAGTGATATTTTATTTTTTTTCAGCCTCTTTATCGGCGTCGTCAGCCTTTTCTTCAGCCTTGTCATCAATCTTTTCATCACAGCCCGAGCAACCCTCGCAGCTCTGATTACATTCGTCTGCTTCGTCATCAAAAAGACCGGAAAAATCAAACTCCAAAAGCTCGCCGCAGTTGGGACACTCAATCTCGCCCTCAAGCAGAACGTCCTCTGAAACATTGATTTTCTCTCCGCAAGCACCGCAGGTTACCTCGTAAAAAGGATTATCCTCGTCGTCATACTCGTCATACTCAACGTCGTCATCGTACAGCTCAGACTCAACCTCGGACAAATCCTCGTCAATCTCGTCAACCTGGTCGGCAAGCTCATCATAGAGCTCCTCCATATCGGTAAGGTCGTAAGCAATATCGTCAAGCAAATCGACAATAGCGTTAATTACCTTTACCTCGGGCTTGCTCTGATCAAGCGCAAGACCTTCTGCAAGGCCTTTGATATAAGCTATTTTTTCAGTAATTGTCATAATCAAAACCTCTTACGCTCTGCCCATGTACTCGCCGGTTCTGGTATCAATCTGGATAACCTCGCCCTCGTCGATGAAGAGCGGAACCTTAATCTCAGCACCTGTCTCGAGAGTAGCAGGCTTAGTGGCGTTTGTAGCTGTGTCGCCCTTAAAGCCGGGATCGGTCTTAGTAACCTCGAGCTCTACAAAGTTAGGCGGCTCTACGCCGAAAACATTGCCCTTGTAGGAGAGAATTTTGCAAACCATATTCTCCTTAACGAACTT
>ONPH01000005.1 GCA_900319655.1 uncultured Eubacteriales bacterium | reverse complement strand
AGAGCTGATTTTTCAACAACGGCGAAAAATCCTTGAAGCAAGCGCAAACAAGCTGATTTCTTTGAACCTTGAAGCGGTCAACACTATAGAAAAACTTCTCAGAACAGCGGAGACCGATTATATTAAAATGTCAGTTGCATTAAAAATCCTTTCATTCTCTAAGGACTTTTTGACAGTCGCGGACATTGAAAAACGAATTGATGAGCTTGAAGCAAAACAGCAGTAAATTTCTTTTAATGAATTTTAACACTTTCAGGGTATGATTTATTTTAACGAACTAAAGCGAGCCGAACAGCGGCTCAAAAAACTTGAAAACACGGCGATTCAGAACGAATTAGAAATAAAAATATATTTCCGTAGCGGAAAAATAAAAACAATTTTAATAAAGGGGAAAATCTAAATGACAAACTTAATTATTTCACAAATGAGAGATTTACTCAAAATTTTTTATGATTCTTCAAAATCTATTCGGCAGGAGATGGAAAACAACAAAAAAACTTTTGCCCCGGATTACGCCAGAGAGTTAAACGGTGAACTGATTAGCAAATTATCCGCGGAAACTGAAAAGAGCAAAAATTTGATTGCAGAAATCTACTCAGAAACGCTCAAAAAGTTATCTGTTTTAGCTTGTCCAAATGCGAGCGAGCTTGATTGCAGTGACTACTGGTTATTATCGGATATGAACTACAACGCCAACGAACGTGATTTTGCAATCATCATTGACCGCCACAAAGACCACTTCACTTTTCTTAGAGCTGTTAAAACTATCGCCGAGGACAAAGATATTGCAGTTAGAATTAACCTACCCGAGGATAAAGCAAAGGCTTATTTGGAGTTTGCACAAAGTGCAATCAATTTGATTGAAAAAATCGCCCTTGCTCCCTCTGTCTCGGCAACTGAAATTGATTCCTTTGCAGACCCTGATTTTGGCAAACAGCTTTATGAGGTTATCGGCAAAGGCGAGGAGCTTAACCGCGTTAGTTTGAGTAACAAATCAGAGCTTGAAACCAATTCATTTAGTAACTATAAGCTCGACTTTTCGCCTTTGTCCGTACCAACGTTTACAGCATAACTGTAATAGCGTTATTTTAACGAGAATTAGCCTGTATAACGTTTTATACAAATAGTAATATAAACACATTACTAACAGTATAATTTTAATACAAGCTAAAATAAAGCAAAATAGAGCTATGGCGCACATTAACCTCCTATTCTATAGAGCCTGCCGACTGATTAAATGCCGACAGGCTCAATTATTCTCTGAACATACAAGACAAATGTTGTAAATTTTGTTGTAAAACTAAAAGCCGAGAGAGCAAAACATAAAAATAGCCAGTGTTTATGAGGGTTTACGCCGTCACTTTATTAAAATATATTATTTTAATTTTGCATAATTCAGATTTTGTATTGACATTTAATCGGCAGACCAAAACTGCCAGACACAGAGCGCAGAAAGTTGCGGCTTGATGTTCGATTAACAGCGGAAGAAATGAAACTGCTTGATAAACTTGCAGAACGATTTAAGCTGAACAAAACACAAACCATTTTGAAAGCGCTCGAATTATTGGCAAATCAAAAATAAAAGGTTAGCCGTCCACCCTACCACAGCCGAACGACTAACCGAAAACAAATACGTGCAGGAAACCTACACATTTTAATTCTACCACGAAATGTTTTATCCTGCAAGTATGAATGACTAACAGGAGGAAACTATGTCAGAGAAAAGAAAAGACAAAAGAGGCAGAATATTAAAAGACGGTGAGAGCCAACGCCCAGACGGTAGATACTGTTTTAAGTACAAGAGCATTTCAGGAAAATATGCTTATGTTTATGCTTGGAGATTAACACCTACTGATACAACACCTAACGGAAAACGTGATGATTTGTGTCTTAGAGATAAAGAAAAGCAAATTTCCGAGGATTTACAAAATGGTATTGACGGACAAAAAAGCAAAGCAACTACACTGAATGAACTATTTGAAAAATCACTTAGTATGAAGGATTTGAAAAAAAGCTCCGAGAGTAATTACAGATACTTTTATAACCACTTTGTACGTGATAAAATCGGCGGTATGAGTGTAAAAGATATTGACTTTGAGGTTTTATATTCTTTTTACAATGACCTTGTAAATAAACGCAATATACAGATACGCACAATAGAAGCGATTAACTCATTTTTGAAAGCGTCCTTCAAACTTGCTAAAAGAAAAAAGTTGATTAATGAGATACCAACTACTGAGGCTTTAGAAGAATTAAAAAGCAACCATAAATTCATTAAAACAAAAAAGCACGCATTAACGCCTGAAGAAACAGAAGCGTTTATCAACTTTGTAAGGGACAACGAAACATTCTCACGGTGGTTACCGTTATTCACTTGCCTTTTAGGAACTGGTTGCAGAATAAACGAACTATTATCACTAACTATTAACGATGTAGACTTTAAGTCAAAGCAAATCAGCATAAACCATACTTTTTCTTATTACAGTAACGAAAAAGGAAAATGTGAACTACATATTACAACACCTAAGACAGCAACTTCCTGTAGAATGATTCCAATGTTTTCAGAGGTTGAACAAGCAATACGCACGGAATTAAACAAACAGGCAGAGCACGGACTAAATGTTGCAGAAGTAGACGGCTACACTGGTTTTATTTTCACAAATACTCGCCGTAATGTTCATAGACAATCCTCAATATATTTATTAATAGAGCGCATTTGTAAAGCCTATAATGAGCAGGAAACGCAACAAGCAATTAAAGAAAATAGAGCACCTTTAATATTACCTAAATTTTCAGCACATACTTTTCGACATACTTTCGCTTCTCGATATGCAGAGCTTGAAAGTAACGCAAAGACCGTACAGGAAGTTTTAGGTCACGCCGATATTGCTACAACAATGAACATTTATAGTGAGATAAGTGCTCAAAAGAAACACTACTCATTTGAACAAATTGAGGGTAAAATGAAGTTAGCATAATACAAATTTTACAAGCGGATTGCCGGAATAAAGCAGTCCGCTTTTTTTACAACAATTTTTACAACAAATTCGTTGTACAAATATAAACACTGATATACTAACATAAATAAGAAAAACAGCGACAGCGCAGTTATATCCCATTTTTCACGTAATGTTACACTTTGATAAACTAACACAAACGGCACTTTATTAAAATACATTTTTTTCATTTCTTCAATAGTTTAAAGGCAATTTAGAGCTGAATTTTTGAAATTTTTTCTAAAACCCTACGTACATTTTTGCGGATTTGTAAATTTGCAAACCCGATTAAGACTATATTGCATTTTTTACAGACAAATTTCGATATTGTAATTATTTTTCTGCATTTCGCACGGTTGACGACTTGACATATTATTGAATTTGTTATAAAATTATTCTATAATCCGTTATTATGGCGTAATGGATTTGCAAAAGGCGTAATATGGAGTTGCCTTTTGTTATTCTTTTTACCAGACTCTTTAACAGAGCCGTTATATATAGATATTTTTTATTAATCTTGATGACCTTTGGGTTATTTTTAAGCCGTTTAAGGCGATTTTCGGCTGTCGGCTATATAAAAAATATTTAAATGATTAAAACTGAATATCTTGTCTAACGGCACCTTTTAAAGTTTTTGTAATGGAATTATGATGATTTTAAAAAAACTAAACTAAGGAGGTGTCAGTAAGTATGCAGTTACCCATTGCGATAATCTGCATCGTTGCTGCGTTGTTGGTCGGCGCTGTGATCGGTGTATTTTTGGGCATTCAAATCCGCAAGAACACTGCCGAAAAGGAAATCGGAAGTGCTGAGGAAGAAGCCAAAAAGATTGTCTCGGACGCTATCAAGACTGCCGAAGCTAAGAAGAAAGAGGTTATTCTTGAGGGTAAGGACGAGGTTCACCGCTTCAGAAACGAGAGCGAAAAGGAAATTTCCGACCGACGCAAAGAGGTTCAGCGCCAAGAGCGCAGAATTCAGCAAAAGGAAGAAACCCTCGACCGCAAGCTCGATAATGTCGAGAAAAAGGACGAGAGAGTTAACAAGAAACTCAAAGAAGCAGACCAAAAGCTCGCTGAGGTTGAAACCCTCAAAAAGAGCCAGTTTGAAATGCTTGAGAAAATCTCCGGCTACACCGCTGAGCAGGCAAAGAGCTACTTACTCACTCAGCTCGAGGACGAGCTTGTTCACGAAAAGTCCGTGAAGATTATGGAGTATCAGGAGCAGCTTAAGGAAGAAGCTGACGAGAAGGCGCGCAACATTATTTCTCTGTCTATCCAGAGACTTGCCGCCGAGCAGGTTGCCGAGGCTACAATCTCGGTAGTACCGCTTCCCAATGACGAGATGAAGGGACGTATCATCGGACGTGAGGGAAGAAACATCAGGGCGATTGAAACCCTGACAGGCGTAGACCTGATTATTGACGACACACCCGAGGCGATTACGCTGTCGTGCTTCGAGCCCGTTAGGCGCGAGGTTGCGAGAATCGCGCTCGAAAAGCTCATTTCCGACGGTCGTATTCACCCCGCCAGAATTGAGGAAACCATTGAAAAAGCAAGACGCGAGGTTGACGCGACTATCAAGAAGGAAGGCGAACGCGCCGTTCTTGAGGTCGGTATTCACAACATTCACCCCGAGCTTATCAAAATGCTCGGACGGCTTCGCTACCGTACCAGCTACGGTCAAAACGTTCTTAACCACTCAATCGAGGTCGCTTACCTCGCCGGTATGATGGCGAGCGAGCTCGGACTTGACCCGACTCTTGCCAAGCGCGCAGGTCTTTTGCACGACATCGGCAAGGCGATTGACCACGAGGTTGAGGGAACTCATATCCAAATCGGCGTAGAATTGGCGAGAAAGTACAAGGAGAGCGACGCCGTTATCCACGCGATTCACGCGCACCACGGCGACGTTGAGGCTAAGACAATCGTCGCTTGTCTGGTTCAGGCTGCCGACGCGCTTTCAGCGGCACGTCCCGGAGCAAGACGCGAAAACGTTGAAAACTACATCAAGCGCCTGCAAAAGCTCGAAGAAGTTGCTTCCTCGTTCGGCGGAGTTGACCGCTCGTTCGCTATTCAGGCAGGCCGCGAAATCAGGGTTATGGTTAAGCCCGAGGTTGTTAACGACGAGAGAATGCTCCCCCTCGCAAGAGAAATCTGCAAGAAGATTGAGGACGAGGTTGAATATCCCGGTCAGATTAAGGTTAACATCATCCGCGAAAGCCGCGCGGCGGAGTTCGCAAAATAGAAGCGTGACGCTTCACCCAATGCGCCTTTGGCTAAGTCGGTTTAATACTGACCGCGGACTAACGGCGCGTCAAAGGATTGCCGGGTACGGTAATGTATTTTTACAACTCAACAAACGCAAAAACGCAGCGCTTCCGCAAAACGGAAGCGCTTATTTTTATGCTCTTATATTATCAGTCATACTGTAAAAGTTCGATTGATTCTTTAATCAATTCTCTCTCCTCTGACATTATAAATTACCGGGTTTTCCCACCAGTTCTTTTCAAGCACATACTTTTCAGTGTCGCTCTCAAATGGCTGGGGTTCGACATATCCGACAGGTTCATTTCCGCTGTTATCCAAATAATTCTCGCTGTAATTATTATCCTCCGCCTCATAGCCGCTGTAATTATCCGCCTCGTAGTAAATTTCTTCGGAGTTAGATGAATACTCCGCTTCGGCATAATCTTCCACGTGTGGTTCTTCATCTTTCTCAACCGTTTCGGTAGTAGCGATAGTTGAAGGCTCTGTTGCAGGTTCAGTTACAGGCGGTTCGTCCCAAATATTTTTAAGCGGATTTACCGAAACCACACTGTTATCGCGAACGACCTTTGCCGTCACGGGATTTGTGAGGAAAAGCAGAGTTGCCGCAGCACAGCAGACCACCGCGGCGAGCTTATAAACAAGCTTCGGCTTTTTGTAGCCGAGCACGCTTTTAATCCGCTGTTTAACCGGCTTTTCCCCAAACGCGAACGGACACACCGCCGTAAAGGAATTTTTTGTACAGCAGTCAAGCAGAGCGGTGGAATATTCCCTACGCCTGCCAAACGTAAGATTTTTAACCGCCTGTTCGTCGCATGCAAGCTCTATATCGCGGTTAAACAGCACATACGCCGCCCACACGAGCGGATTGAACCAGTGAACGCTTAGTATCAAAAACGCGAGCGGCTTCCAGACGGTATCGAGCCGCCTGATATGCGCCTGCTCGTGCATAAGAACATAGTCGAGCGCCTTGCCGTCAATATCCGACGGCACGTAAATTTTCGGGCGAAACAGCCCGAGCACAAACGGTGAGCTGATAGTATCGCAGATAAAAATATTATCCCTCAGATTAAGGCTTGCGCGCACGCGGATTTTCAGCCGCACAAAGCTTATAATCATATACAGCAACATTCCGAGCGTGACCGCTGCCCAAATTACGGTCATTATGATTTCAGCACGGCTGACGGGCGCGGAATATATTGGCGACATCGCAGGAACCGCCTTTGTAAATTCGGGCGTTACGCTGAACCGCGATTCGAACCTGAACGGAACCGTCAACCTTACCGCAGGCAAAATCCACATCAGCACTCTTCCCTGCTTGGGAATACGGCGAAGAATCAGCCTTAAAATTATAACGGCTAAGATTATCCAGACCGACGACGCGCTCATCGAAACCAGCGTTTTTACAAAACTAATCATTGACGGCATTTCAGTCCTCCGAGGCGTTGTCAATCATCCGCTTAAGCTCCTCCGCTTCCTCGCGGCTGAGCTTGGATTTTGAGGTAAACGCCGCGATAAACTTAGGCAGAGAGCCCTCGAACTGCTCGCTGACATACTCCCTGCTTTGGTCGGCGTAAAATTCATCGCGCGTAATGAGCACGCGCACGGTTTTGTTGTCGTTTTCAAACAGACCGCGGTTTATCATATGCTTCAGCACGGTGTAGGTGGTTGTGCGCTTCCAGTTAAGCTCCTTTTCGCAGAGCTTTACAAGCTGAGCCGTTGTAACCGGCGCGTTTGCCCACACTAAATCGCAAAATTTTCCCTCTACAAGTCCGAGATTTTTCATTTTTATCCTCTTTCTGTCTAATTATACAATAAGTCTATCACCAATAGACAAGCTTGTCAAGTGCCGGTGGGCGCTCTTGCCCGCCTTTGAACAGCGTAATTGTGCGGTAATGTTTCTTCAACGGCGGGGTTATAAATAGCAGTTTTCTGCACAAAAAAAGGAGCGGAAAATCCGCCCCTGAAATTTACGCTTTCTTCCCTATTCGGTTGTCGAGCTTCGCGGTCAGCTTGCCCACGCCGAAAATCAGCAGGATTTCGGGAATACACTTGACCGCAACGCTGATGAAGCGCGTTGATAAAAACGCGAGGTACGGCGTTTCATAGCCCGGATTGAAGAAGATGTAAAACCAAAACGCCGCCAAAAACGTCTCGACGGCTATCATATTAATCAGCCATCCGATGACTACCCTCGGGATTGTTACGTTGTCCTTGTACAGCGCGAAGCCGTAGATTAAGCCCGTCAGCGCTCCGCTGATTGTAAAGCCCGGAATATACGCTCCGCCCGGCGCGATTAAGAATGAGATTACATCGCCCAGCGCTCCTACCAAGGCGGCAGGAATCGGGCCGAACATAGCGCCGCAAATAGCAATCGGCAAGAACGCTCCGCTGATTTTTACTGTTCCGCCGAACATCGGCAGAGTCGCGTTTGCGAACATTCCCAGCACTACCCTGAGCGCAAGGAGCATCGCGATTGCCGCAAGCGAATAGACTTTTTTTAGTTCTTTTGCAGAATTAACAAACACTTTAAGTCCTGACATTTTATACCCCCTAAAAATAAAAAAACGGGCAGAATAACTGCCCGCTAAAATACGTCAATAAATACAGCGGGATGCGAAACCGACACCGCAGGCAAAGCCTTTCGTGTTCACGGCAACTCCCCGTCCGCAAACCACTTTACGCATTGGTTTCTACTCTGTTATTGCTTTAATTATACCATCTAATGATAATTTGTCAAGGAATAGTTTTAAATAAGAAATAAATCGCCTCTCTCCAAAGAATCGGTCTATTTCTAAACTGATTTAAAGGGGCTAACCGCTTATACGGTTTGCCTTATCTCTACTTATATTATAGCATTATATTTGCTTTTGTCAAGCCGTTTGCCTTGTGCGGCGGCTTAAATTATACCTGCAAAAATCAGCATTACGAGCAGCATTGTCGCTACCGCCACAGCCGAGACCACTATGACGATAATTGTATTTGTGGTTTTGTTTGTGCTGTCGTTACTCTCGCGCGTGGGAACAAGCTTTGCCTTTCGCAGAGCC
This sequence comes from uncultured Eubacteriales bacterium, assembly GCA_900319655.1. Taxonomy (GTDB): domain Bacteria; phylum Bacillota; class Clostridia; order Oscillospirales; family Acutalibacteraceae; genus Ruminococcoides. The sequence continues at coordinate 13,637 of ONPH01000005.1, read as the reverse complement.
GTTACAACCGCCTTGTAAAGCAGCAGCACGAGTGCCGAGTTAAGACCTGCCTTAATCGCGTTGAACGGAATGAGCACGGGCAGGAACATTTCGAGCACTGCCTGGCGCGGAACGCCCATATAAATCGGCGTCATAATGTAGTTCCACAGCAGCATTACCGCTATCATCGACAGCGAGCCTGCAACCAGTCCGATAACCGCCCTGAGCATTGTTTTTTTGCGGTAGTAGATTACCGAGGCTACGCCGACGAACGTTGCCGAAGCCAAAAAGTTCATCAAAAGTCCGATAACGCCCGTTGAGCTTGCGGTTACCATTTCGAGCAAGCACACCAAAAGCGCCATTACAAGCCCTGCCACGGGGCCGAAGATGAACGCGCCGATTGTGAGCACAACGTCCTTGGGCTCGTAGGTCAGAAATCCTGCGATGTTCGGAATTCTGAGGAAAAAGTCCGCCGCGAAGGCAAGCGCCGTGAGCATTGCCATTGCGGCAATTTTTTTGCCTGTTGAAAATTGTTTTGTGTCTGCCATAAAAAGACCTCCAAAGATTTATTAAAGTTGTCCTTGGAAAACAAAAAGCCCGGCGCACAAATTGTACGTCGGGTATTATGGTGCAAAATATGCGGCCGAGCCGCTCTGCATCTTCTTTCATCCGGACTATAACCGTCGGTGCCTGAATCTCACAGGCTCGGCAGGCAAAACACCTGTTCGCGGACTTACGAAAAAACTTCCGCTCACCGCCGGTGGAGAATTTCACTCCGCCCCGAAGACAACCTCTAATACTATTATATTACAAATTTTCTATTTGTCAATCACTTCTTAAGTGTTTTCAAATATTCTTTTGTTTCATCGCTTATTCTAAAGCTCTCGCGCGACTTTTGAATTGCCTTGTTAAAGACGTCATTTGGGATTTTCGCGGTTTTGAGGTACTCAAGCGTTGTTTCCTCACACTTTGCGACGGCGGTAGCTATTAGCCACGCCTGCGCCATTTTTACGTAGTAGTGGTCGTTATTTACGCTGTCCGTCAGGCTCAAAACCTCGTCGATGTACTCGCCGTCAAGGTAGTAGTCGAGCATAAGTACAAGTGCGGTTCTGATTGCCCAAGGATTTTCGCTCGTCAGATAAACGCTTTTGATGTGCGCAAAGAACTCCGCACGGCACTTTTTGACGTATTTTAAGCCCGAGCAAAAGCAGTCGCACAGCGCCCAATTGCTGATGTACGGAATGTAATCGTCCGCAAGCGCTGTAAAATCATCAAAGTCCCTCGGCTTTATCAGTCCGGTGACGATACCGCGGAGCATTTTTTCCTCGTAATATCCGCTGATTTGCATATTCAGGTAATCCCTCGGATTGCCTTTGGAAATCTCTTTTCCAAGCTCTCTGAGCTTCGGCATACGAACGCCGAGGAAGGTATCTACTTGCTCGGTCGGAACAAGTGCGGAATGAAAGCTCCTGTACTTTTCGTCCGCAAAAGTTTTTAAGTATTCCACAAATCTTGCGTAGTAATCCGCGCTCCAGCTGTCAACTTGTAAATTCATCTTTATGCTCTCTGTCGTACACCTCGCAGGGCGTGTTCAAATCGAGATACGCCACGTCGTGGTGAGGCTTTTGCTTGTCCGCAGGCGGAGGCGTCATATAGTCGCCAAAAACCATCGTGAGGTACTCGTCGTAGCCCTTCATACACGGCATACGCAAGCCCTCAAAGGTTACGTAATCAACGCCCTCATAAATCCGCTTGGGGTACTCGGGGCGCATCCACTTAGGCCCTGCGCACAGCTCGGTAACGCATTTATTCTCGCTGAGTTTATACTTTGTCATATGGCGCTCAGCCATACGCCAAATTTTGTTTCTAATCTTTTTGCCCCTGAAAATCCCGAGCAGAACCTTACTGCCGAAGGCCATCAGTCCGCCGTTGTTTTCGGGCACAACCTGTGCCAAAAACAGCGAGTAAATCATTGTCCAGACAAACTGCATTTTACGCGCGAACCGTCCGTCGGGGGCAACGTCGAGCGGAAAAACGTCGAGCACAAGTCCGTGGGGGATATCCACCGTAGTCTGGTTTGTCTTTACCATTGTGTAATCGGTGTCGGTGATAGTGATGAAGATGTTGCCGGTGAACATTTCGTCGTCGGTTTTCAAAAGCCTGAACCTGCCGTCGGCGTGCTGTTCGCGCCAGAGCTTGGGCAGTTTTTCGTAATCCCCTCGCGGAAGCATAACGTCAACGTCGTCGTCCCACGGCACAAATCCGCCGTTTCGGAGCGCGCCGATAAGACCTCCGCCGATTAGGTAGAAGGTCAGGTTGTTTTTTTCGCAAAAGTCCCTGAAATATTCGAGCATCGGAAGCTGCTTAAGCTGCAGCTCGCGCAAAAGCTCAGGGGTTAACTCAACTTTATTCATAGTCTCTGACCACCGTGTGTTTGATTACCTTGCGCTTAACCTTTTCGATATGCTCCTTTGCGTGGCTGTTACGGATTTTCCTGCGCCAAAACGGAATTTGAAGCAGTCCGACGATTGTACCCACGCCGTACGCCACGTGAAGCAACGGGAAAATAAACGGCAAAAGCGCAAACTGAGGCTGCATATTTTTGACCGTACAGCAGCCGACCGTGTTTACGAAATCGAACATTCCGTAAATTATCAAGAGGATATAAAGCAGGAAGGGATGCCCGAAAATTGCGAGAATTATCAGCGCGATAAGCGCCACAACAAATATAAACGGCGCAAAGTGGAAGTACGAAAGACATCCCGGGCACTCCGAAACCGTCAGGCCTATCCACCTGCCGTTGGAGTATTTTTGCCTTACCATATTTTTAAGCGTATTTCGCGAATGTTGGTATGAAATTATGTCAGGGCAGCAGCACATTTTGAAGCCTGCCTGGCGGATACGGTAGTGGAACTCGTTATCCTCGGTACGTCCGAGGTTCTCGTTAAAGCCGCCGACCGTGGCGATCACCTTTCTGCGGTAAGCCGCGTGGAAAAGGCTGTCCATATACTCCTTCTGCGTTGAGGGACGTCTGTACGCCGCGACGGAGCTTCCGAAAAGCGAGTCCTCGGCGGCGAGCAAGGTCATCTTCCATGAGCTCACGTTTGAGCTGATGTTCGGACGTCCGCCGCCCACAACGTTTTCTCCCTGCTTAAGGTTATAGACGTTGCGCGACACAAAGTTGCGCGGAATACGCGCGTGAGCGTCAACGCGGATGATAACGTCGCCTGTGGCGGTCATCAGCGCGGCGTTCCATGAAAACGCCTGATTGCGCTTGGCGCACTGGACAATCCGCACGTCCATAAAGCCGTAGTCGGTGTTTTTGAACTTCTCCATTCTCTCATATGTCGAGTCGGTGGACATACTGTCCACAAACACAATCTCGATTTTTTCATGGGGATAGTCCTGCAGCGAGATATCGCTGAACAGTCCCTGAATAGCCTCAGCCTCGTTGTAGGCTATCATACAAAGTGAAACTACCATTTGACAATCACCTATATTGCTGTGTGTATCCTGTGTAATTCTGCTGAATATTGCCGCGTGACTTTTCGTCGTCAGCCTCTTTCAGCCAGTATGCGGAATTGATTGCGGCGCATAGCGCGTAAGGTCCTACATACAGAACCGGTACTACGAAGAAACAGAGCAAAATCCAGCCGAGCATACTGAAAATCAGCTTAATCAGCGCCCAAAAATGCCTGAATGAAAAGCCGATATAACCGAACATATATCTGCCTGCGCTGCGGCTGTCATCGACAGCATAAAGGCAGAGCGGATAGTGCATAAACAGCGCGTAAGCCAAAAAGCCTGCAACGCCTGAAGCCAAGCCGCGGATAATATCACCCGGGTCGGCAAATGTCTTTAACAGCGCGTTCACAGAGCTGACTGTCACCGCGTACAGCAAAAACACCGTCAAATTTACAAGAAGTGTTTTGAGGTATCTTCTAAATCCGCGGAAGAAGCAGAACAAATCGGTAATGTCGTTTTCCCTCTTAATCACGGCGTTTGCCGCCGCCTTGTACATTCCGTTAATGAACGGCGAGAGCAAAACTCCTGCGATTATCGTTCCTGTCAGCACCAAAAAGTACGGCAAGTCCGAGCCTGCGTTCATTCGCTCTGATTCAAGGTCAATCGCGTCGAAGGCAATCATCAGAACGTACATAATGTTTTGAAGCATTACGAACACAAGCGCAGATAACAACATTCCCGCGATAATCGGCAGGGTGTTGCCCTTAAGCGCCTCTCTCGCCTGCTTTTTTACAATTTTTTCCTTACTCATAATCAATCCCTTATTCCGTGTACAAGCGGTACATTGCCTGCAAACAAATCTGCATATGCTTTAGGAAATTTTCTTTGTCAACGCTCTCGTCGGCGTTGTGCATATGGATGTCGTCGCCCTTAAAGTTCGGGCCGAACGCCACTCCCCTGCCGCCGAGCTTGCGCGCGTAGGTTCCGCCGCCTGTTGAGTAGAGCTCAGCTTTTTCTCCGGTAACGCTTTCGTATGCGCCTGAGAGAAGCTCAATCAGCTCGCTGTCCTTTTCAACATAGAGCGGCTTTTCGTGGTGGATAATCTCGGCGCTTATGCCGCTGTGCTCCGCAACGCTCTTTAACTGCCTGAAAATGTAGTTGCCGTTGACGGTCACGGGATAGCGGATGTCGAGCTTTGCCTTAGAGGTACCGTCCTCAATATGGACAACGCCGAGGTTTACGGTGAGCGCTCCCGAGACGGAGTCCTTCATCTTGATTCCGAACGACCTGCCGTTTGTCTCGCAGTTGAGGGCGTAGTCGATAAACGAGCAAAGCGCTCCGATATCCTCGACATCGTAGGCGTTGGCGATTAAATCAATAAGCGCCGCCGCGGCGTTGAAGCCCTTTTCGGGTTCGCAGGCATGAGCCGCCTTTCCGCGGCTGATAATCATAAGTCCGTCGATTGTGTAGTTGAACTCAAAGCTTCCGTCGCTCGCGTCGGCAAAGCGCATCAGCCTCTGCTCGTCGTAGCTTGAGGAGTCGAGCATAACGTAAGCCAAATCAGGCACGGCGTTGACCGCCTTGCCCGAATGGAACTGCGAAAGCACTTTAGCTTCGTTTGAAGGAGTGCTTATCTCTACCTGCAAAATGCCCTTTTCGGCATAGCAAATTCCGTACTCGCTGTCGGGGGTAAAGGCGAGGTCGGGCAGGGGCTGAGCCTTAAAGTACTCGTCCATATCCTTCATACCTGTTTCCTCGCTCGTGCCGTAAATCGCGCGCAGGGTGTTTTTGCCCTGAACGCCGCTCTCCTTAATCGCACGCAGGCAGTACAGGTTCACAAGCGCCGCTCCCTTGTCGTCGGCAATTCCCCTGCCGTAGAGCCTGCCGTTTTGCTCTGTCAGAGCGAACGGATTTAAGCTCCAGTTGTTACCTGCCGGAACAACGTCGAGGTGCGCGAGCACTCCGCAGAGCTTTCCGCCCTCTCCGAGCTGAACGTGACCGCTGTGCTCCGAGACGAGCTCGCCGTCAAGTCCGAAGTCCTTTGCGCGTGACAGGATAAAGTCAAGCGCCTTTTTACATTCCTCCGGTTTTGCGCCGTCGACGGATTCAAGGCTCAGCAGCTTGCCGAGGTCGTCAAAAAACTCGTCGCGGTATTTTAAAATATTCTCACCGAAAGTCATTTTATATCTCTCCAATTTTCCCGAATATTGTTTTTTCTTTTTCTGAGCACCCTTTTTACAACCGCCGTAATCAGCACAACAAGCATATAAAGCGCAAATGCCGCCGCGGCGCAGAGTGTAATTTTTATTCCGAGGTCAAGCCCGGGCGTGCGGTACTTAAACACGATGTCACAGCTTGATTTTGCCGGAACCTTAACCGCCATAAAGCCGTAATCCGCCTTTTCGACCTCGACCGCCTCGCCGTTTACCTCGGCGGTGAAGCCTTCGCTGTAGGGCACGGTAAAGAACATCAGCTTTTCGCCGCCCTTGTTCTCGTACTTCGCCGTAAAACCTTCCTTGGTGTACTCAAACGACGAACAGCAATCCGCCTTAAGCTTATTGCAAGCCTGCTCAAGCTGGGGAGTACCGAAGCTGTAATTATCCACAACGCTTTTGAACCTGCCGGGATTTTGGCTGTACAGCGCGGCGTACTTTTCGTCGGTGTAGCCGGTGATGGACGAATACTTTTTCATCTGCTCATGGCTTAAAACCATCGCGTTTACAAGAGCCTGCGGACGGTCCTTCTCCCTGATCCGCTCAAACTCCTCCTCGGTGATATAGCTGTCAAAGCAATATCCCATGGGGATGTAGTTTTCATCCAAATAAATATCAAAGTTATTGTTTGACTTAATAAATTTCCAACCCGGCATTTTGGTAACGCCCTTGTTATCGACAAAGCTTTTGTCGATGGTGTAGTCGCCGTTGTCAAGGCTGTAGTCAAAATAATACTTTGTACTCAAAAACGGTCTGAGCCCGTAGGCTGAAAAATCAGGTCTTGAGGCAACGTCGCGTTTAATTCCGATTTTCTCGTAGAACTGCATTATCGACGGCGAAACCGAGCTTTGGAAGCAATTGATACTCTGAACCTTCCAGTACATTGCGGTGTTGTCAACGCACTTGTAAAAGTCGCTTCGCTCGGTCTCCAAATCGTCAATTTCAATATCGGAGCGCGAGTTGATTATATCTTTTCTGATTGTCGAGGTTGTCGAGCTGCTCAGCACACCTGTGCCGATAATAAAGTACGAGGTCAAAAGCGCCGCGACAAGCACAGCGATTGTTGACGCTGTGACCAACTCAAAACGGTTTTTGCCGAACTTTTTAATAATCAGCGCAAAGCCGAGCAGGCAAATCATAGCCGCCAGAGCATACGCCCAAAATCGGACGTTGTCCGCCTGAACGCCTATGGTGTACGAATCCTCGCCGCCGGTCTCGCTCTCGACGGTCTTTGGCATTAAGCCGATAAGCAGAGTAGCGCCGAGCGTGATACACGACGACCAGATTAAAGCGCGTTTCCAGTTTGTACGCCTGTTCTCTACCGCCCTGATAGTCGCCAGCACGAACAGCAGCACAAGCATATAGTACCATCTCGCGTAGTAAATCGAGGTGTTGAGCATTTGGAACATACTGTTGAGGACGGGAACCATCGCGAACAGTATCAAAAGGCAGATTAGCTTTTTTATCCAGTCGCGCTTTTTGAGCTGTAAATACGCGATAACTCCGGTCATACCGAACAGCGGAAGCCATCCCGCGACGGAAGCCCACTTGCAATTCGACTCGGGGGTAAAGGTCGGCATAGCCGGCATATCCGCAGGAAAGAAAAACGCGAGCACCGACAACCAGTAGCGCTGGGGCTTGTCGTGCACAAGGGCGTTCCAGTCCTTAGGGAAGGTGTCGAGCCTCGGATTGCCCATTAGTCCCAAAACCGACGGCAAAAGTATAAACGCCGTGGCTGCAAAGCCGATTGCTACCTCGAGCGCCAAGAGCAAAAACTCGGTAATTTTGAATTTATAGGTCTTTGTGAGGGTGACCATCAGGTAGTACATCACCACGAACAGCACCTGTCCCACAAAGAAGTAGTAGTTTACAACGCACGCCGCAAACACCGCGACCGCGAAAAGTCCCCTGCGTTTGTCGTACAAAAAGCAGTCGAGCGCCGCCAAGAGCAGCGGAAACATTATCATCGGCTCGTGAAAGTGGAAGAAAAATACGTTGTAAATTGAAAAGCCCGAAAAAGCGTACAGCAGTCCGCCCAAAACCGCGAACGGCTTGTACTTAACGTACCTCTGCAAAAACAGATACGCCGCGCCCGAGGCACAGGCAAATTTTAATATCAGCAAAGGCCCGATCAAATTCGGGACAAAATCGTTGTCAAACGGAATGGTCAGCCAGAAAAACGGACTGCCCAAAAGGTAAAAGCTGTAGCTCGAAATTGTGTCCGAGCCCAAGTCGGTCAGGTGGTTCCAGCCGAGCTCGCCGCTTTTGACCGATGAGTGGAGCATTTGATAAAACGGAATTTCCTGAACATTAAAATCTCCGTAGTAATAAAATACCCCTCCCTGATAAACAATAAAAGGTATGAACAACGCTGCCGCTGTAATCAAGCCCACAAGGAATGTGAACAGAAAAAAGTGGCCGTTTCTCGGCTTAAAGCGCTGTATTCTGTCGCCCATCTAAAATTCTCCCCGTAACATCTTTGACATTTGTCTTAAAAACAGTATAATAAGTATAGTATCAATATATTATAACACATACTGAATATTTTTGCACTATTTTTAATAAAAATTTTTGTTTGGAGATTTTGCTATGACGTCATCTCATTTTTACGCAATGCTCTCGCGGATGAAGTACATCAACCGCTGGGGACTGATGAACAACACAAGGCTCGAAAATATCAGCGAGCACAGCCAGCAGGTGGCGATTTTAACCCACTGCTTGGTGCTTATTCACAACAAGCGCTTCGGCGGAGAGCTCGACGCCCAGCGCGCGGCGCTGCTCGCGGTTTTTCACGACAGCACAGAGATTATCACAGGCGATATGCCAACGCCGATAAAGTATCAAAATCCCGAAATTATCGACGCCTACAAGCAGATTGAGGACAGAGCCGCGGACAGGCTTATCTCGCTTTTGCCCGAGGATTTCAGGGACGACTACAGCACAATCCTAAAGCAAAACGGCAAAGACGACGACAAGCTGCATGTGTTTGTAAAGGCAGCCGACAGGTACTCGGCGCTTATAAAGTGCATTGAGGAAATGCGCATGGGCAACGATGAATTCAGAATGGCTAAGGAGACAATCCAAAAGTCAATCGACGATATGAAGCTGCCCGAGGCAGAGGTTTTTGAGCGCGAATTTTTGCCGTCGTTCTACCTTGCCCTCGACGAGCTGAATTAATACGCGCGTTAAAACCAGCACCCGATATTCACAAAAATATCACAAATTTGATTATCTGCATCAAAAAAGCGCTATTTTCGGCAGCAAATTTCGTCACAAGGAACTCTTATAGTTCTAATAAGGAATTATTCAATGGAATTATGTGGTATAATATTATATGTCTATTTATATAATTTTGTAATACAGCTTTCCTATCAACACAGGAGGATTAATATGGCGAATTCTAACGGCCACTATGTTGATATAAGCTCAAACACCCAGGTGTTTAAGCTTTACAACAAAAAAGGCAGAGCATTAAGAATTTTATGTCTTATATTTTCAATACTGTTTTTGCTGGGCGGCGGCGCAATGGTTTATTACTACGCACTGCTTAACTCTATGAACTTTGAGGACTTTACGGCTCCGTCAAGCGACAAATCCGACTCGGTATCCGCTACCGTATCGGCTGAGATGACCGGCGACGGAACTCAGCTTACAATCGGTGACGGACAGCTGCTTCAGGACAGCAAGGTGCTCAACGTTATGCTCTTCGGTGAGGATAACAGCGACGGCGACGAGCACGGCAGAACCGACACAATGATTATGATGTCGATTGACAACTGGCACAAAAAGCTTAAGCTCACCTCGTTCCAGCGCGACACCTACGTTTATATTCCCGGCTACGGTCAGAACAAAATCAACGCCGCTTACACCTACGGCGGACCTAAGCTGACTATAGAGACTATCGAGACAAACTTCGGTATCAAAATCGACCGTTACGCGGTTGTTGACTTTGACAGCTTTATTGAGATTATCGACACCCTCGGCGGTATTGATATGGAAGTTACTCAGGACGAAATTGACTACATCAACTATCAGATGTACAAAAACGAGCAGGTTGACAACCCCAAGACCATCACCAATGCTCCGGGCATAGTTCACCTGAACGGTCAGGAGGCGCTTTGGTACGCGCGTAACCGCGGTCTTTCCACCAACGAGGACGGCAACGAAATCGGTATTGACGGCGACGACTGGGATAGAACCTCACGACAGAGAAAGCTTCTTGAAAAGATGTTCAACGACCTCAAGGGCGCTGACCTCACCAAGATTGTTTCAATCGTAAGCTCGGTCGGTCCTATGGTTACAACCAACCTCAAGAAGGACGAGATTACCGCTCTGGTTTCTCACGCTCCGACTTACCTGACCTACACCGTTGAGCAGAGTTATGTTCCTACAGAGGGACTTTGGTACTACGAAAACAACACTCCGGCAGGTTCGGTTATCGCGATTGCCGATATGAACAAGCAGCGTTTGGAGTTTGCCAAGTTCATTTATGAGGACAGGCTCTCGGGCGGAGACTCCGGTTCATCGGGTTCTTCATCTTCAAGCTCAGCAAACTAAATAAATGACTAACCGGTTCACCGCTAAGCGATGAACCGGTATTTTTGTTTGCACTATCTGTTGTTGTAGTCGTCGTTGATTTTCTTGCTCCAGCACGGCGCAACCTTTTGACCTCCGCGGAACTTCGCCACCGTTTCACTGACCGCCTCAAACACAACTCCGGTGCCCTGCGAGTCGGCGTTGTAGTTTACGGCTCTATCTGCGCTTATTCCGTAGTCATTTGCGGTTTCAATCGCGTCGATGTTCGCTCCGATAAACAGGAACTCCCAGCCCTCTTCCTTTTTGCTCTCGATAAGCCTTTTGATGTCGCGGCTGTTGTATTTTCTGCTGGCGTTTTCAAGTCCGTCGGTGGTGATTACGAACATCGTGTGCTCGGGCACGTCCTCAGGCCTTGCGTATCTGTGGATATTGCCGATGTGCTTTACCGCTCCGCCGATTGCGTCGAGCAGCGCCGTACAGCCGCGCACCGTGTAGTCATCCTCGGTCATCGGCTTAATCTGCTCAAGCGGCAGCCTGTCGTGGAGCACAACGCTCTCATGATCGAACAGCACCGTGGAAACATACGCCTTGCCGTCCTGCTTTTTCTGCTTTTCAATCATAGCGTTAAAGCCGCCGATTGTGTCCTTTTCAAGTCCGCTCATCGAACCGCTGCGGTCGAGAATGAAAACGATTTCAGTGATGTTGTTGTTAAGCTTTTTTGTCATAATAATTACCTCCGAAAAGTTTATTTGTCCTTTGACAATTATATAATAGACTTTTCGAAGGCTGATTTGGTCGCTTCAAAAGCGACATTTACAAAAATATTTTTAAATGCTATAATGACCGCGAGGGTGATAATATGTTCTTTAAACCAAAGCGCAAAAACCTGAATTCAGAGCTTTTAATCGAGCTGACAAAATATATAGACAGCAATTACGAGGATATCTCCGCGTTTGAAGGAAGTGCGGCGCTGTCCGATATTCCCCTGGCTACTTCGGCGCCGAAGGCTTCGGCAGCACAATTATTCCGCTCAAATGCAAACCGAAAGGCTCCGTCCTCCCCTGCCCCTTCAATCGGTATGGCACAGGAAAAGTCATTTGCGCCAAACTTCGGCGCAAATCTTAGCGATATGCTCAACTCTCTTGACGAGAGCTTTTCCGAAATGCTCCTGCGAAAGATTGATGAAAAGGGCATCACCGACGCGCAGTGCTACAAAAAAGCCGGAATAGACCGCAAGCTTTTCTCGAAAATCCGCACAAATCCGCAGTACAAGCCCTCAAAACAGACCGCCGCGGCTTTTGCCGTCGCTCTTGAGCTCGACATTGACGAGACAAAGGAGCTGCTTATGAAGGCAGGCTACGCGCTGTCGCACAGCAGTAAATTTGATATAATTATAGAGTTCTTTATTCTAAAACAGAATTATAACCGTTTTGAAATTAACGAGGCTCTGTACGAATTTGATCAGGTTTTGATATAACTAAATACCGAAAACAAAAAATCCGCACATACAAAACGAGGGTTCGGTCAAGACCGAACCCTACAATTATTTTTTATTATATGGTTTTGGTTGCTGTCTATTGAGCAACCAATTTTTACATTTTTTCGTAATATACGCTGAGGAACTGCTCGTAGAATTCCTTTTCGCTGATATTAAATTCAGCCTGCTCGTTTGCGTTGAGCGTTGTTTTACCGGGGACAGTGACAATCTCTGCGCTCAGTGAGCCGTGCAGCGCAACATCCTGCGCAAGATACATAACCTTTGCCGCGTTCAGGTTTGTGCACGAATACGGAGCGCTGTCGTTGAACAGGTCAACCGCTGTGGACGGATCCCTTTTTACGCTGCTCATAACCGTGTTCATAAAGCTCCTTGCGTAAACCTGCTGGCGCTGCATTCTGAGCATATTGGCGTCTGCTCTGTCGTGAACTCTATCTCGAACAAACGACTCCGCGTCGCCGCCCTGCAGATGATACTGCTGACCTTCCTTAAACTTATTGATAGTCTCGGGAGATACTACGTCAACTCCGCCCACCGCGTCGTTCATCGCGGCTATACCGTCGAGGTCGAGCGCATAGTAGGTGCTGACCGGAATATTGTAGAAAATTCGTCTTACCGACGCCAAGGTGTTGTTACAGCTTGTCTTTTTGCCGTCGCCGTATGCGTACGAAAGACAGATTTGCTGTTTTTTCATACCGGTATAATACCCGCTTGCGGAGTAAATTGCAACGTCGGTCATGGTGTCACGCGGAACGTTAACCATTGTCAGCTTGCGGTTTTTCAAGTCGAGCGCCATCATTACGATAACGTCCGCCTGACCGCCTGTTCCCTGCTCGTTTTGGTCGTTGAGGTCACGCTTATCCGTGCCCATAAACAACAGGGTTGTGACGTTTTCATTATATTTATATGTCACGCCGTTATAGACGATATACTGTCCGCCTTCCTGCACGGTGGCGTTTATGCCGTCGGGCGAGGAAATTTGTATATCGCTTATTAACAGTTCGTTTTTACCCTTGAAAATCAGGAATAAGGTTGTTCCGACTGTGAGCAATACAAGCGCCATAAGCGTGCAAACGATTGCCAGCAGAACCTTTTTCCATGTCTTTTTTCGTTTTTTGCGTTGGGATTTGTGCTGCTTTTTCCCTGACTTTTTTTTCTTTGTTTTGACAGGGTTCATATATATATAGTCGCTGACGTCGTCTCTGACGGTTTTTTTGTCCTTTTTGACTTCCGTTCTCTCCACGTCGCCCACGACAAACTGCGAGTCGCTGCTTATATCATCCCACTCAAAACCGTTGTTATCCGGTTGGTTCATTTTTCCTTAATACCCCCTGTACCAAATATCGTCCTTCGCCGCCGCCGTTAAGGCAGGTGCTAAGAACAAGCATTTTATCGTTTTTGGTAAGTTGAATATCTTTTCTTACGTTGCTCGAAACCGACCTTGGGTTGAGCGCCTCCTGCTGCCACTCGGCATAAACTGCGTCGTCCAAAAAGTTAAACGAGTTCATAATGTGCCTGTCGTCATACACAAAGGCGGATACAATCTCGTAGGTCAGCTTGCGGTTTTCTGTGTAAACATACATATATCTGTTTTCGTTAAAAAACTGCGGATCCGAAAATCTGTGCAGTGTAGCGAACATTGAGCCGTCGAGCATATTGTGACCGTAAAGCACGGTTACACGGTCGGAGTAATCCTTTTTGTTGCACGACTGCGAGTAAATCGTTCCCGGAAAGCTATAACCTTTGTAAATATCGTGGTCGAGATAAAAGTTATCGTCGGCGTCGCTTTGAGCAACGGGATAATTTACATTGGTCTCCGGAATGTAAATCCACGAGTAAATGTCGGGATTTTGCGCGTGAAGCTCAGCCACATTCACGGGATTTTCCGCAAGCTTTGAGGAAGCCTCGGTGCTTTGTGAGCCCGGGCTTTGCTGACTTCCCTCTGTTTC
>ONPH01000076.1 GCA_900319655.1 uncultured Eubacteriales bacterium | reverse complement strand
GATTGCGAACATCCAGCTCAGACACTCAAAGCCCGTTATGAAGACCGCGGAAAACAAATTTTTAACCTACGGTCTCGGTGAAAAAGAATTTCAAATCCTAAGCTTTGACAAGTCGCTCTACAGCGGCGAAGCCCAGGGCGTAATCTACACCGGAGACATCGCCTCAAACGGCGTTTACTGTGTTGTTACCGAGGGCGACGGCTATTTAAGCGAGCTTTACGTATTTAATAAGGACAATAACCGTATATTTAAATATTCTTTTTCAGAATATTACATCAACTCCGTCGCGCTCAACAACGACGGCTCGGGCTGTGTAGCCTGCGGAATTTCAAGCGAAGGCGGCGCTATTAAAACAGGCGTGTACGTGCTTGACTTCGGCAAGGATAAGCCTGTAAATACTTACACCATCCCCGACGACGCTATAATCGACAGCAAGTATATCAGCGGCAGACGCGCCGCGTTAATCGGTGAAAACGCTTCATACGTAATCAAAATCGGAGCAGAGCAGTACAATACAGTAAGCTACGAGAGTATGCCGATGGTAAACTACTGCTTCAGCCCCCAAAACGGCTCTTTTGCACTGGCTCTATCCAAGAGCGGCGACGGCAGAAGCTGTTCGCTTATCAGCTACAATGACAACGGCGACAAGATGTTCGAGGTTGAAAACCGCTACGGCGCGGAATCGCTCTCTGTTTTAGGCGGAACAATAGCCGTACTTGACGGAAATATGATTTACGCATATAATAAGTCGGGAACTCTAATCCATTCCTGTGACGCCGGAACAGGCTCGCAGGCGATTATTCTGACTTCTGACAAAACGGCTTATGTTTTAAGCATCAACCAAATCAGACAAGTCGACCTCAGCAAAAGTCCCGCGTCTCCCGACTCGGCAAAATAGAGGTATTTATGATATATTATCAAATCGGAGCGGCGGTAATCATCCTTTTGCTCATTTTAATCGGAGCATACAGAGGAATTATCCGCACTTTGCTCAACCTGATAGGCTTGGCGCTAAACGCCTTTTTGTCCTATCATATATCGGGACCGCTCGCTCAGGGAATGTACGATACATTTTTTAAGCAGACGGTGATTACCAAAATCCAAGAGGCAGTCGCTCAAAAGGGCGTAAGCGTCGCGTATGAAAGCGCGTTGTCGGCTTTGCCCGACTGGCTCTCAAAAATGGTCGGCGCGGCAAATCAGCTGACGGGGCAGGGGATAGACAAGCTTGTCAGTAACTATAATTTGTCAAACGATCAAACGCTTTCCATCGCAAAGGCGATAGAAGCCCAGCTTGCCCCGGCAATCGTCGCGGTAATGGCTGTAATAATAGTTTTTGTACTGTTCTTCCTGCTGATGATAATTATAAAACTTATCATCAGATTAATTCTAAGAGCGTTGGACGGCAGAGTGCTGAGAACCTTTGACAGACTGTTGGGGGCTTTTCTCGGCGGAGTAGAAGGTGTTTTACTTGTTTATTTCCTGTGCTCCGTGTTCAACATCAATCTTTTTGCCTGAACAAGCAAAATTTTACACAGGTGGTTTTTATGCAAAATGAAAAGTGGAGTTTCAAGCCGTCTGACTTGGTCACAATTCCGAATATTTTATCCTATTTGCGGCTGATTCTTGTAGTGCCGTTTGTATACTACTTTATCAGAGGACTTTACGACGACCCGAGACATTATATAACCGCGGCTGTATGTATCGTCATTTCGGGACTTACAGACTGCTTTGACGGCTTGCTCGCCCGAAAGCTGAATCAGGTGACTTCTCTCGGAAAAATTCTCGATCCGCTGGCGGATAAAATAACGCTCATAGCAGTTGCGGTATGTATGGTAATCTATATCCCGGCATTGCTTCCGCTTATGCTCGTCCTTTTTATCAAGGATTTTACAATGCTTATCTGCGGACTTGTGCTCCTTGTAAAGAAAATACCGCTGCCTGCCTCTCGCTGGTACGGCAAAGTGGCTACGGTAGTGTTCTATATTTCAGTCACCGTCATAATATTCTTAAAGGCGGTTTATCAGTACGAAAACCCGACCTTGATTTTGGTTTTGTTCTGCATAACCGCAGCGGTAATGATTTTCGCTTTACTTAACTATTCAAAAATGTTTCTGGATATATTAAAAGAGAATAAGAACAAAGAGTAATTTAAGCACCAATTTACTAAAAGGGAGGTAAAATATGCTTTGCAGCAGATGTAAAAAACGGCAGGCTGTCGTTTTTGTTACCAACAACAACTCAAAGGACGCTCCTACAACAGGCTATTGCCTTACCTGCGCCAAGGAGCTGGGTATAAAGCCCGTTGAGGATTTAATCAAAAAAATGGGAATTTCCGACGACGACCTCGAAGCTGTTCAGGATCAGATGAATAACCTTATGCAGAATATGGGCGAGGGCGGCGATATGTCCGCGCTTATGGAGCAGCTCGGCGGAGCGGAGAACCTCGCTGAGCAGATGGAGGAATTCAAAAAGGAACAGTCCGGCAGCGATGACGACGACTTTTCTCACGGCGCTCCTGCGTTTCCGAACTTCTTTAACAATATGTTTGGCGGCAAAAAGGGCGGAGAAAACACCGCAGGCGGAGCTAATAATTCAAAAAAAGAAAAAAACGGTAAAAAGAGAAAGCACCTCAACCTCTACTGCGAGGATTTGACCGCAAAGGCAAGAGAGGGAAGAATTGACCGTATTATCGGCAGAGACAGCGAAATTGAGCGTGTTATCCAAATCCTTTCGCGCCGCAGCAAAAACAATCCCTGCCTTATCGGTGAACCCGGCGTTGGTAAAACCGCAATCGCTGAGGGCTTGGCGCTCAGAATTGCGAACGGCAACGTTCCCCACAGACTGAAAAATAAAGAAATCCAGCTTCTCGACCTTACCGCTCTCGTAGCAGGCACACAGTTCAGAGGTCAGTTTGAAAGCCGTATCAAGGGACTTGTAGCCGAGATTAAGGAAAACGGCAACATCATCCTCTTTATCGACGAGGTTCACAGCCTTGTCGGCACAGGCGACAACGAGGGCACAATGAACGCCGCAAATATCCTCAAGCCTGCCCTTTCGCGCGGCGAGGTTCAGGTTATCGGCGCTACAACCTTCAACGAGTACCGTAAGTACATCGAGAAGGACTCGGCGCTTGAAAGACGTTTCCAGCCTGTTAAGGTAGGCGAGCCCACAATCGCCCAGTCTATCGAGGTAATCGCAGGCGTTAAGGATTATTACGAACAGCACCACGGCGTTGTTGTTAACGACGATGTGGTTAGAAAGACCGTAGTGCTCTCAGAGCGCTATATAACAGACCGCTTCTTGCCCGATAAAGCGATTGACCTGCTCGACGAAAGCTGCGCATGCGCGGCACTTCGCAACAAAAACCGCGAAAAGGCAGATAAGCTTAATGACGAAAAGGCTCAGCTCCAGTTAAAGAAAGAGGAAATCACCTCAGCCGAGGAGGTTAACTACGAGGAGCTCGCAAAGGTAAATACAAGCCTTGCGCAGATTGAGGGAGAGCTGTCAAAGTTCACACCCGAGGACTTGAACACCACCGTAACCGAGGAGGATATCGCCAAGGTTATTGAGCTCTGGACAGGTATTCCGGCTTCAAGAATTCGCGAAAACGAGCTTGCAAAGCTTGTAGATATTGAGGATAACCTCAAAAAGAAAATCATCGGACAGGACGAGGCTGTCGAGGCTCTCGCTTCCGCAATCAAGCGCAGCCGCTGTCAAATTTCACCGCGCCGCCGTCCTGCGTCGTTCATCTTTGTAGGACCTACCGGCGTGGGTAAAACCGAGCTTGTCAAGGTGCTCAGTCAGGAGCTTTTTGACACTCCCGAAACCCTTATCCGCCTTGATATGTCCGAGTTTATGGAGAAACACTCCGTTTCGAAAATCATCGGCTCACCACCGGGCTATGTAGGCTATGACGAGGCAGGTCAGGTTACCGAGAAGGTACGCCGTCGTCCGTATTCGGTTCTGCTCTTTGACGAGATTGAAAAGGCTCATCCCGACGTGCTCAATATCCTGCTCCAAATTCTTGATGAGGGCAAGGTTACCGACGCTCACGGCAGAGCGGTAAACTTTGAAAACACCGTAATTGTAATGACCTCAAACGCCGGCTCGGGCAGCAGCTCAGCCGCTCTCGGCTTCGGTAAAACCGAGGACGAGGCATCCAAGGAAAAGGTAATGAAGGCATTATCCGACTTCCTCCGTCCCGAGTTTATCGCGCGTGTGGACGAAGTAATCGTATTCCGCTCTCTCGGAGAGGATGATTTCGTAAAGATTGCCGACCTTATGCTTGGCGAGTACGTTCCCACTCTCGAGGAAAAGCACATCAAGCTCACCTATGATGAAGCCGCGTGCAAGTACCTCGCAGGCAAGTCTTGCTCAGGCAAGAGCGGCGCGAGAGACCTGCGCCATACAATCAGGCGCGAGGTAGAGGAAAAAATCGCCAACGCCATGATCAGCTCAAAAACAGGCTCGGTAAGCGGTATAAATATTACCTCAGACGGTGAAAATATAATCGTAGAAGCAATTTAATACCCGAAAGGATTTGACATTAATGACTAAGCTCAAAAGGATAACCGCGGCTCTGCTGATTTTGATTATGACAGTTTCACTGTGTGCATGCTCGCCGGGTAATCCCCTCGCAGGCAAGTGGAACTATAATCTCAAGTTCAACGACATCATTGAGTCGTACGTAAAGAACAGCATACAGTCAGCCGATGAAAGCCAAAAGGCTATGTACGAGGAGCTTTATAAAGCGTTTGACGACTGCGACGTTTTGTTGACAATTGAGTTTAACAACGATAAGTCGTTTAAGTTCGCAGTTGACGATGAATCCGCAAAGTTGGCAATCGAGAAGATTAAGGAAAATATGAAAACCGCAATTCCCAATGCTTTCAAGGCGATGGGAATGAGCG
This sequence comes from uncultured Eubacteriales bacterium, assembly GCA_900319655.1. Lineage (GTDB taxonomy): Bacteria > Bacillota > Clostridia > Oscillospirales > Acutalibacteraceae > Ruminococcoides. The sequence continues at coordinate 1,303 of ONPH01000076.1, read as the reverse complement.
ACGAGGTTTTTGAAAAATACCTTAAATCCCAGAACAAGACGGTTGAAGATTTGGTAAACCAGTTTACCGAGGAATTCAGCGTCGATCAGCTCACAAAGGGAGTAGGCGCGTCTGGCAATTACGAGCTCGAGGACAACAAGCTTTTCCTTTTTACGGGAGATAAAAGGGTAGACGCTAACTACTGCGAGGTTGAAATCAAAGGCAACGAATTAAGTATCACAAAAGTAAACGGCACGGTTGAAGGCTTCAAAAGCGTAGAAAACATCCTGCCTATGAAGTTTACAAAAGCATAAAATTACAAACGCAAAACAGCGGCAGCTTCAAATTGAAAGCTGCCGCTGAATTTATTTAATATGTTGATTTACTGCATTTCCTCGTCGCCGCTCATAATATCCTGTTTGAATTCCTCGTTCATTTCAGGGTATGCAGAGAGCATAGGTTCAAGCTTTTTGCCTTTCTTGCGGTCGTAGTAGTTCTTTGTAATCTTAGCTACAAGTCCGCTCAGCGCGACAACGCAGATAAGGTTAGGAATTGCCATAAGACCGTTAAATGTGTCGTCAATCGCCCAGATAAGCTCGCTGTGAATAAGCGTAGAAGCCGCGATAAGCACAACGTAAATCACCTTAAACGCCGTAACAATATGCCTGCGTTTTTCTTCCTTAACCCATCCAAAGCAGAACTCAACCGCCTTTTCGCCGTAGTACGACCACGCGATTACCGTTGTAAACGCGAACAGCGGAAGAATAACCGAGAATACCGCCGTTCCTAAGCCGCCGAAGTTGTCCGAGAACATCGTCATACTCATAACGCTGTCCTCCATCTTCGCGTCAAGCTTTGTGACGTCAAAGGTAGTCAGGAACATCAGCGCTGTGAGTGTGCAGATAACGAAGGTGTCAAAGAATACCTCAAACACGCCCCAAAGTCCCTGCTTAACAGGCTCTCTTGTCTCGGAAGCCGAGTGGGCGATAACCGAAGAGCCAAGTCCTGCCTCGTTCGAGAACACGCCGCGAGCCATACCCTTTTTGATAACTTCAGCAAAGGTGTAGCCGAGAATACCGCCGCCGACAGCCTGGAAGTTAAATGCCTTTTCAAATATAAGAGCGAAGGTCTTAGGAATGTTGTTAAAGTGAATACAAATCGCCGTAACCGACATAATAATAAAAATCAAGGACATAAACGGAACGAGCATCGAGGCAACCTTGCCGATACGCTGAATACCACCGATAATAACGATACCAGCGATAATCGCAACGCCGATACCGATGAACAGCTTAACCAAATCTCCGCCGTCGGTAAGACCGGT
>ONPH01000221.1:1106-2722 GCA_900319655.1 uncultured Eubacteriales bacterium | reverse complement strand
GTGAACGCTGCGCGCATTACGTTTCCGACGATGAGTTCGGCGACTACTGCGACATTAATCTCGATGAGGACGAAATGGAAAAGTTCCTCACTCAAAATATGAAAACCTGCCATTATTTTCAGCTTGACGATGAATACGGCATTGTAAGAAAGCAAAACTAAGGGGCTTGGTTCAAATCTCGATTGTGAGTTTTGAGCCAAGCCCATTGATTAATTTATTATCACTCTACAGTTACGGTTATTTCCTTTTTTACGCTGCGGTTCAGCACGTCGGTCGCCGAATATGTCACCTTGTATTTGCCGGGAACATAGGTGTTGGGATTTCCTATGATCTCCATTTTTTCGGTGATGTCGTTGGAGCAGGTGTCGAGCGCGGTCACGCCGTCAGCCTTGTCAAAGCTGTCGCCCGCCTTTATTGTAATATCCTTCGCGCCGATTATCTGCGGCGTTTTTTTATTGTAGGGGTTCTTTGAGTCGTTGTCGGTGGGGTCCCAGCCAACGGTGAAGTCGCTGAGCAGAATAGCCGAGGGCTTTCCGAGCGGACCGGGATTATCGTTGTCGTAGATGACTACAGCCGTATTGTCGGCGCAGTTGTCATAAACCCATTTGCAGTCGCCGGCAGACAGGCGAACACAGCCCATTGAGCCGGGCGAGCCGAGCTTGTTGTATTCATCGCTTTTAAGCGAGTTTTTTGAAATATCGCTGTAGGGCACGCTGTGGAACAGGTAATCGCCGTAAAACTGGCACGCGTACTGTCCGAACGATTCCTTTACAAGCGCCTGCCATTCGCAGCGGTACTGGATATTGTATATGCCGAGCACGGTACTGTTATCCTTTCCGCAGGAGCAAACCATAGCGCGGACGGGCACGGTGTATTTTCCTTCGCTGTCATATGTATATACGGTAACGCAGTTTTGGCTGCGGTTTACCATTATCTGATAAGGGAGCTTCTTTTTGCTTTTATTTGCGAGGTTCTTTTTAAGAATGTCCTGATTCGCCGTGTAGGCGGTTGAGAACCTGTCCGCTTCCGCCTGCTTTTCGGGAGCGCTGACGGTAATATTGAACTTTACACTGTCGCCGTTAGCCAGATTTGCGGTGACGCAGGCGCTGCCCTGTTTAAGTGCGTCGATCCTGCCGCCGCCTTCTACGGTTACGACCTCCTCGTCGTCGCTTTTCCATTTTGTGGCGCTTTGCCTGTAACCGTTATCGGTTTCAAGTACAGCCGCCTCGCCCTCGGAGATAGTGACGCTCTGCTCTTTGACCGTTGAGGAGTTCTCATGCGCTCCGACGGAAGAAGGGGATAAAACCTCGCTGAAAATCATAAAGCCGAATGTGCAGCATAAAATTACGCATACACATATAGCGGCGATATAAGCTTTTTTCAACGCGTAACCCCCCTTTCCGTTAGGATGTAATATAGTGACAAAACTTCTAAAGGTTACAAAATTTTAACTATTATTACTATTATAGCGATTTTTTTAAAAAATAGCAAGTGTTTTTGTATTTTTTTTGGATGAAAAATTGTAAAAGGTCGCAAAATATGATATACTGAAGCCGGTGAGAATTATGGCACATCCGTTAAAACACTTTAAAATCATTACAAAACACAGACACAGA
>ONPH01000221.1:0-1076 GCA_900319655.1 uncultured Eubacteriales bacterium | reverse complement strand
CATTACAAAACACAGACACATAGTTATTGCGCACTGCGCCAAAGCGGGGATCCTTTGGCAGGGATTGAGGCATGACCTGTCAAAATACAGCCCGACCGAGTTTATCCCGGGCGCGAAGTACTATCAGGGCGACCGCAGTCCAAACGAAATGGAGCGCGAGCTTTACGGCTATTCGCGAGCGTGGCTCCATCACAAGGGCAGGAACCGCCACCACTACGAGTTTTGGAACGACTACAACCCCAAAACAAGGCGCCCCGAGCCTGTCGAGATGCCGCTCAGGTACGTTATCGAGATGTTCTGCGACAGGGTTGCCGCAAGCAAGATATATAACGGTGAAAAGTACACCGACGCCGACTCTTACACCTACTTTCTGCGCATCAAGGGCAAGCACAGAATGCACGAAAACACCGAGGCGCTGCTTGAAAAGCTGCTTGTGATGCTGCGCGATGAGGGAGAGGAAAAGACCTTTGCGTATATCCGCGGAATGCTAAAGGAGAAAAAACATGGCTGAAACCTCGCGCATAGTTCACCCTATACCGCCGCTTTATGATGAAAACTCAACGGTGCTTATTCTCGGCAGCTTTCCGTCGGTAAAATCAAGGGAAGCTATGTTCTTTTACGGTCATCCGCAAAACCGCTTCTGGCCGCTTTTGGCGCGGCTGTTTAACGAGGAAGCGCCGGATACGGTCGAGGAGAAAAAGCGCCTTGCGCTCGGTCACCGTATAGCGCTGTGGGATACTATCCGCTCCTGCACCATTACGGGCTCGTCCGACAGCTCGATAAGGGACGTTGTTCCGAACGACCTGAGCGTGATAATAAACAGCAGCCGCGTAAAAACCGTTTACTGCAACGGAGCGGCGTCGTATGAGCTTTATCAAAAATACATCTACCCTATAAACAAAATAAAGGCGGAAAAGCTCCCGTCGACCAGCCCCGCGAACGCCGCGTGGTCAATGGAACGTCTGGAAAAGGCGTGGAGCGTTATACGCGGTGAATAAAAAGAGGATGACTCATGCTTGAAGGAGCAGAGAGCCATCCTCTTTTGAATTTGAAACAGTTAATTGCGTTTGCGTTTT
>ONPH01000193.1 GCA_900319655.1 uncultured Eubacteriales bacterium | reverse complement strand
GAATGAGACCTATTCTGATTACCGCCCTGACAACGGTTCTCGGACTTTCGGTAATGGCTCTCGGCATCGGCACAGGTGCCGAGATGATGCAGCCGCTTGCGATTGTCTGCATCGGCGGTCTGCTTTACGCAACCTTTATGACGCTCTATATCATCCCGGCAATCTACGATGCGTTCAACAAAAAGGAACTGCGCAAGGTTACCGAGGACGACCTCAAAGAGATTGAAGAATAATTAAATATAATAATTGTAGGGTTCGGTGTATGCCGAGCCTTACTTTTTTGTGGACAGACAAGCCCTGTTGTGGTATAATGTTGTTAACAAAATTCAGAGGGAAGTATATGAAATCTCCACGTAACAAAACGATTAATATTTCCGTAGAGGACGGCAGGGAGTACCTTGACCGCTGCGTAAGGCTCGACCGTCCTGCGGATATAAATGATATTTTGGACAAGACTATCCTCGGTGATACCTTCGGCGTAATGCCGCTTTTGCCGCGTGAGTTTGCCGATTTAATTATCGTCGATCCGCCGTATAACCTCGACAAGGATTTCGGAGGAAATAAATTCAAAAGCTCAGATAATGAGGAATACACGCGCTACACCGGGCAGTGGCTCGACTTAATCGAACCGCTGTTAAAGCCTGACGGCACGCTTTACGTCTGCTGCGACTGGCGCTCGGGAATGGTCATCGGCAACCTGCTTGAAAAGCGCTTTAAGGTGCAGAACCGTATTACATGGCAGCGCGAAAAGGGTAGGGGAGCAAAGTCAAACTGGAAGAACGGTATGGAGGACATCTGGTTTGTAACAAAGTCAAACCGCTACACCTTCAACCCCGACGCGGTCAAGCTCAGGCGCAAGGTAATCGCGCCTTACCGCAAGGACGGCGAACCGAAGGATTGGGAGCAGACCGAAAACGGCAATTTTCGCAACACCTGCCCCTCGAACTTCTGGGACGACATCTCAATTCCGTACTGGTCAATGCCGGAAAATACCGCCCATCCCACGCAAAAGCCCGAAAAGCTTTTGGCAAAGCTGATACTCGCAAGCTCAAACGAGGGCTCGGTTGTGTTTGATCCGTTTTTAGGCTCGGGCTCAACCTCTGTAACCGCGAAAAAGCTCGGCAGACATTACGTTGGTATCGAGCAAAGCGAGCAGTACTGCGTTTGGGCTGAAAAACGCCTCGACCTCGCCGTAACTGACAAGCGTATTCAGGGCTTTGAGGACGGCGTATTCTGGGAGCGCAACACGCGCCCTGTTAAAAAATAAGGAGAACAAATGCTGACTGAAGCGACAAAAATCGCGGTCATTCCTGCCTACAATCCCGACTCAAAGCTAAAGGGTGTTGTAAGCTCGCTGAAGCTTTACGGCTACAAGGTGATTGTTGTAAACGACGGCAGCGGCAGGGAGTATGAGCCGTTTTTTGAAAAGACCGAAGCGGACAAAATCATAGCTCACGCCGAAAACCTCGGCAAGGGCTCTGCCATAAAGACAGGGCTTAATTACGTGCGCGAAAATTTTGCAGAGCCGTATGTTGTAGTCACGGTTGACGCGGACGGTCAGCACGAAACCGGCAACGTATTAAACGTCACCAGAGCGGCTGCGGAAAACCCGGGCACGCTCGTTATCGGAAGCCGAAGGCTCGGCAAGGACGCGCCGTTTCGCTCAAAAAGCGGAAACTTCATCACGCGCAAGGTGCTCCACGCCTTAACACCTGTTACCGTCTACGATACGCAAAGCGGATTGCGCGCCTTTGACAGCACGCTGACGGATTTGATGTGCGAAATAAAGGGTGAGCGTTATGAGTACGAAATGCAGGTTTTAATCGAGCTTACAAAGCGAGGTATCCCAATCAAAGAGGTGTGCATAAACGCACTGTACATCGGGAAAAACACCACCTCGCACTTCCGCACATGGTACGACGCGCAGAGAATATACCGCGTTATATTCAAAAACGCGGGAAAATTAAGTAATAAGTAATAAGGATTTTAAAATTCAAAACCCGGCTGCAATCTACAACCGGGTTTCATTTTTGCGTTTTTTATTACGCTTTCCATAGTAAAGAAATAACCGCCTGTGCTGGCACACAAGCGGTTAAGTGAAATAAATTTAACCTAATGCGAAACAGCCAATGCCGTTTCTCTACATTTATTATATACTACAATTTCAAAAAAGTCAACAGCCAAAGGAATACCTTAGCTGTTGACTTTGTTTTTTTAATCCAATGAATTCTTCTGCTTAGCCGGAACGGTTTTGTCGTAGCAGGCAAACGCGCCGTCTACCATTTCCTTTTTCGGCTTAGGTGTTAGCAGGCTTACCACCGGAACGATAATCAGTCCTGCGAGCATTGCGAACGCGCCGCAGTTAAT
>ONPH01000075.1 GCA_900319655.1 uncultured Eubacteriales bacterium | reverse complement strand
CTATTCACCCGTCAGAGTTCTTGACGACAAAACAATCGTAACCAACGGCGACCAGACAGACACAATTTACAATCTTATGAGCCAGCAGCTCACCTTTGAGCAAGCGCTCCGTACTCGCGGTTTTGAACCCGACGAGCCCAACTACACCCCCCGTATTTCGGGTATCGTAAAGTGCGCGGAGGGTAAGATGAACTACGCTCTGTCAATTCTTAAGAGCGCCGACGGCAACCCCGATTGCTGCGAGCGTTACACATACGCATACGACGCTCCGCTTGCTGGACTGGGCAGATTTATTCACACCTATATGGGCGACGGCAATCCGCTCCCGAGCTTCGAAGGCGAGCCTACTCTTGTAGAGATAGAAAACGATACAATTGACGTTTTTGCCGATAAAATCTGGAACGCTCTCGACAGCGACAACAAGGTTTCTCTTTTTGTAAGATACATCGACATCGCGACAGGCGAGTACGAGTCAAAGATTATCAATAAAAATAAGTAAGGGGATATAAAAATGAACGAATTAATGCTTAAATACGGCTGTAACCCTAACCAAAAGCCGTCAAAAATCTTTATGCAGGACGGCAAGGAGCTTCCTGTTGAGGTTCTCAACGGCAAGCCCGGTTACATCAATTTTCTTGACGCTTTCAACTCCTGGCAGCTCGTAAAAGAGCTTAAGGCTGCAACAGGACTTCCTGCGGCGGCTTCATTCAAGCACGTAAGCCCTGCCGGTGCGGCTGTTGCCACAGAGCTTTCCGACACACTTAAAAAGATTTATTTTGTAGATGATTTGGAGCTTTCTCCCATAGCTTCTGCTTACGCTATGGCGAGAGGCGCAGACAGAATGTCATCCTACGGCGACTGGGTTGCGCTCTCGGATACCTGCGATGTTCAGACTGCAAAGCTCCTTGCGCGTGAGGTTTCTGACGGTATCATCGCACCCGGCTATACCGACGAAGCCCTCGAGGTTCTTAAGACCAAGAGAAAGGGAAACTACAATGTAATTAAAATCGACACAGATTATGTTCCTGCTCCGCTTGAGCACAAGGACGTATACGGCGTAACCTTTGAGCAGGGCAGAAACGAGCTCAAAATCGACGAGGCTATGCTTATGCAGAACATCGTTACCGAGAATAAGGAACTCACAGAGGATGCAAAGCGCGACCTTCTCATCGCCCTTATCACACTTAAATATACACAGTCAAACTCTGTCTGCTACGCAAAGGGCGGTCAGGCAATCGGCGTTGGCGCAGGTCAGCAGTCGAGAATTCACTGTACAAGACTTGCCGGCAACAAGGCTGACATCTGGTATCTCAGACAGCATCCGAAGGTAATGAACCTTCCGTTTGTAGATAACATCCGCCGTCCCGACAGAGATAACACAATCGACGTTTATATCTCCGACGATTACGAGGACGTACTCGCTGACGGCGTTTGGCAACAGTTCTTCAAGACTAAGCCCGAGCCCCTTACAAGAGAAGAAAAGAAGGAGTGGCTTGCAACTCAGAGCGGAGTTTCCCTCGGTTCAGACGCATTTTTCCCGTTCGGAGACAATATTGAGAGAGCGAAGCGATCAGGCGTTGAGTTTGTTGCTCAGCCCGGCGGCTCAATCCGTGACGACAATGTAATCGACACCTGCAACAAGTACAATATGACAATGTCGTTTACCGGCATTAGACTTTTCCATCACTGATATATCGAGGTAGATTATGAAGATTTTAATGATTGGTTCAGGCGGCAGAGAGCACGCGCTTATCAAAAAGCTGCTTGAAAGTCCCAAGTGCACAAAGCTTTACTGCGCTCCCGGCAACGGCGGAATTTCACGCGACGCCGAGCTTGTAAACATCGGTGTAATGGATAAAGAAAATATGGTTAAGTTTGCCAAGGACAACTCGATTGACCTTGTGTTTGTCGCTCCCGACGATCCGCTCGCAGACGGTATGGTTGACGCTTTTGAAGCCGCAGGCATCAGAGCCTTCGGTCCGAACGCAAACGCTGCTATTATAGAAGCTTCAAAGGTATTTTCAAAGAACCTGATGAAGAAATACGGTATTCCCACAGCCAAGTACGAGGTTTTCGACAATCCCGAAAAGGCGATTGAATATGTTAAGGCAGAAAACACCGTGCCTGTTGTTGTAAAGGCAGACGGCCTCGCGCTCGGAAAGGGCGTAATTATCGCTCAGACAATCGACGACGCTGTTAAGGCTATTAAGTCGATTATGGAGGACAAGCAGTTTGGCGACTCAGGCAATAACATTGTAATCGAGGAATTCCTGACAGGTCCCGAGGTTTCTGTTCTTGCGTTCACCGACGGCAAATGCGTTAAGCCGATGGTAAGCTCCAAGGATCACAAGCGCGCTTATGATAACGACGAAGGTCTTAACACCGGCGGTATGGGTACGGTCAGCCCGAACCCTTACTACACTGACGAGATTGCCGACGAATGTATGCGCACAATTTTCAAGCCGACAATCGAGGCTATGAACAAAGAGGGAAGACCTTTCAAGGGTTGTCTGTACTTTGGACTTATGATTACCCCGAACGGTCCGAAGGTTATCGAATACAACGCCCGTTTCGGAGATCCCGAAGCTCAGGTTGTACTTCCCAGACTTAAAACTGATTTGGTTGATATCTGCGAAGCCGTAATTGACGAAAAGCTTTCCGACCTCGATATTGAATGGTACGACGGCGCGGCTGCCTGCGTAGTAATGGCAAGCGGCGGTTACCCTGTATCATACAAAAAGGGAATAGAGATGTTCGGTATGGACGATAACGGTCAGGTTGACGGTGCAATTGTCTACCACGCAGGAACTAAGTATGAAAACGGCAAGTTCTACACCAACGGCGGACGCGTACTCGGCGTAACCGCTACTGCCGATACTCTCGACGAAGCTCTTGATAAGGCGTACAGCGCTGTATCAAAAATCAGCTTTGAGGGTATGCACTTCCGCAAGGACATCGGAAAAACCAAATAAAAGTAACGCTTTCTTTAAGCATAAAGATACGCCGTGCTCAGTTTTTGAGTACGGCGTTCTTTAATAATTTTTAACCTGCATTTTTTATTTGCAGTCTTAATCTGTCTGAAATCATAGCGATGAATTCGCTGTTTGTCGGCTTACCTCTGTCGTTGTGAATTGTATAGCCGAAGTATGAGTTAAGCACGTCAACGTCGCCTCTGTCCCAGGCAACCTCAATCGCGTGGCGGATAGCACGCTCAACGCGCGAGGACGTAGTCTGATACTTCTTAGCTACAGACGGATAAAGCTGTTTAGTCACGGCGTTTATAATTTCGGGCTTTTCTACCGACATCATAATGGAATCTCTCAGGTAGTGATATCCCTTTATATGAGCAGGCACGCCGATTTCGTGGAGTATCTGAGTAACTCTCAGTTCAATTCCGAATGCGTCTATTCTAAGCGGTGCAACGGAATTATCGTCTTTATTCTTCATTAAAACCGAGATGTTCTCGCAAAGCTGTTCAACATCATACGGCTTTAACATAAAGTAATCCGCACCGCTGTTCATAATCTCGCGTTCGAGCACAGCGCTGTGGAATGACGAGAATACAATAAATAAAGGCTGTTTTAGCTTCTCCTTTTTAATGCTCCTCATAACTCCGATTGCGTCAAGCCTTGTCATAAACGCATCCATAAAAACAACGTCGGGTTCTTCGCTCCTAATTCGTGAGCAGAGTTCCTCTCCGTCCTTTACACAAAATGCGGTGCAAATATTAAAATCTTGAAATATTTGCAGGCTTTCCTGTGAAAATTCAACGGCTTCCTCGGTAATAATAAGCTTAAAACTATTGTTCATCTTGGCAAACTCCTATCAAAATTTTTGTTACGAGTTGATTTTACCACAAAATGGTAACAATGGCAATAGTTTCCAATTAATTTTTTTGAAAAAAGTTGAAATTTTTTAACATTTCAATTTTCGACATACAACAAATCACAATATATTGTATCATCACTCATAATTCGACGCCATAAATTGTGCAGCTATTCCGTAGCCCTCAGCGGTGTTGTTGATAAAAACGTGGGTAATTGCTCCTACTAACTTGCCGTTTTGAACAATCGGACTGCCGCTCATACCCTGAACAATACCTCCGCAGTTATCCAAAAGCGATTTATCTGTAATCTTAATTACAAAGTTTTCATTACTGCTTTCGTCAGCGTTGCACAGCTTTGTAATTTCGGCTGTATAGCAGGCGGCATTTTCACCGTCGATAGTGGTGTATATCTCGGCTTCACCTTTTTCTATTTCGGAATAGTCGGCAATCTCAATTTCTTTTGAGCTATCAAGCATACCGCTGTTAGGTTCTCCGTAAATGCCGAGCGGAGTGTTCTCTGTAAGAGTACCGATAGTTTTCTCTCCGAAATATCCGTTAAGGCTTCCTGCCTTTCCGTCAACGCTCTTAGTAACAGAGCTTATATTCGCTTTGACAATCTCCGCCGAGCCGAGGGGGAGAAGTGCGCTTGTGTCGTTATCGCATATTCCATGCCCTAAGGCGGCAAAGTAGTTTTTATCCTTATCATAAAAGCTGATTGTGCCTATTCCTGCACAGCTGTCCCTTATCCAAGCGCCTAAAAGATAAACGCCCATATTGTTTTTCTGCGGAGTAATGACAATTTCTTTTCTGTCGCCGTCCCTTTCTATTATAAAGGAAATCGGCTTTCCTTCGCAATTTACTGCGGCGTTTTGCAAATCCTCATTCGTCCTGACAGGAATACGATTTACCTCTTTTATAATATCGTTAACCTTAAGCCCTGCTTTTTTGGCAGGACATACGTTTTGCGTTCCGTCAAAGAATTCTTCAAGTTCAACAACAATCAGTCCGTCGTTATAAAATCTAACGCCGAACGGCTGACCGCCTAAATATACGCTCTTACCCTCGGCAGATACCGTTCCTGCAGAGACAGACGCGGTAATCAAAAACAATGCACATACGGCAACTGTAATTATATTAACAATTTTTTTCAAAAAATCACCTTCTTTCCGTTGCCTTTATTAGTTTTTGCATTTATAATATAGATAAAGGGTTAATAAAAATATTAAAAATCTTTTTGGTATGAATATCGCTGTTTTTGTAATAAATCAAAAGATTTTTCAAAAATTTTTCTTTTTGAATAACTGGAGAGTATTATGGAAGAATTTTCAAAAACCAACGGCTTAACCTCTGCGCAGGTATCCGAAAGGATAGCGCAGGGAAAAGTCAACCAAACATCCACCCTGAAAACAAAATCATACAAGCGTATTTTTTACGATAACATCTGTACGCTTTTTAATTTGATTAACGTGATTTTGTTTGTACTTCTATTGCTTGTAGGTTCATATAAGAACCTGTTGTTTATCGGCGTAGTGTTCTTTAACACTATCATCGGTATAATTCAGGAAATCCGCTCAAAAATCAGCGTTGACAAGCTCACAATCCTCACCGAGAGCAAGGTCACTGTTGTCCGCGACGGCAAAGAAATTGAAATCAGCAAGGACGAAATCGTCCTCGATGATATTATTATATTATCGCGCGGTTGCCAAATTCCTGCCGACTGTGTTGTGGTTGACGGCGACTGTAAAGTAAATGAGAGCCTTCTGACAGGTGAATCCGATTTAATCCCCAAGAATACCGGCGACGAGCTATTATCGGGAAGCTTTATTTCCGCAGGCAAGTGCTATGCTCAGGTTACTCATGTAGGCGCTGACTGCTACGCCGCTAAGATTAACAACGAAGCAAAGTATGTTAAGAAAAACGAATCACAAATTCTCAGTTCGTTTAAGTTTATAATTAAGCTCTGTACAATTATAATCGTTCCCTTAGGAATACTGCTGTTTGTCAGCAAGTTCTTTATCCACGGCGGTACAATCCAGAGCTCGGTTCTCAGCACCGTAGCCGCACTTGTAGGTATGATCCCTTCGGGTATGATTTTGCTCACCAGTACTGTTTTGGCGGTGTCTGTAGTCAAGCTCTCACGTCAAAAGGTGCTTGTTAACGAGATGTACTGTATTGAAACTCTCGCTCGTGTTGACGTAATCTGCCTTGATAAAACAGGTACATTAACCGCTGAGAGTATGAATGTAACCGATGTACTTACATTTGATAATTCCTTAGAAGAAATAAAATTAGCTTTATCCTCAATATACAGCGCGAGTGAGGACAAAAACGCCACTATCCAGGCGATTGGCGATTACATAGAGGGAACCAAGCCTGTAAGCAGTGAATTTTTC